>CALFSY010000209.1 GCA_937916365.1 uncultured Jannaschia sp.
AGGGGGTGGATGGTTTTTTGGTGCCCCGCACCGATCGGTTTCAGGGCGAATATGTGGCCCCGTGTGACGAACGCCTGGCCTGGTTAACGGGGTTTACGGGCTCGGCCGGGATGGCCGTGGTGTTGCCCGATGTTGCCGGCGTGTTTGTGGATGGGCGATACCGCCTGCAACTGCGCGCCCAGGTGGATGGTGGGGTCTTTACCCCCGTTGAGGCCGCAACAACGCCGGTGGCCGATTGGATTATCGGCGCACTTTCGCAGGGCGGCATTGTGGGGTTTGATCCGTGGCTACATACCGCGGCGTATATAAAAACGCTTGAAAACACCCTAAAGCCACAAAAAATCAGCCTGCGGGCGATTGAAAACCCCATTGATACGCTGTGGGAAAACCGTCCATCGCCCCCATCGGCCCCGGCACGGGCATGGCCAGAGCATTATGCCGGTCGAACGGCGCAGGAAAAAATCGCGCTGTGTATCAATGACCTGCGACAATCTGGGCACGATTGTGCGGTGATTACCCAGGCCGATAGCATATGTTGGTTGTTAAACCTGCGGGGGGGCGATGTGGCGCACACCCCGGTAATGCAGGCCATGGGGATTTTACATCAAACGGGCGCGATTGATCTGTTTGTGGATCAAAACAAACTGTCTGATATTGCGTTGCCCGAGGGTATTACCGTTCACCCCCCCGATAGGATAGGGGATGTTTTGCACACCTTGCGCGGTGTGGTGCGGGTTGACCCCACCCAAGCGCCGTTTGCCGTCACCCAAGGATTACACGACACCGCACACATCGCCCAGGGCGCGGACCCGTGTTTGATGCCAAAGGCGTGCAAACATCCCGCCGAAATTACCGCCACGCGCGCGGCGCATTTACGCGATGGGGCAGCGGTGTGCAAATTTCTGCATTGGTTCGATGAAACGGCACCACAGGGGGGGCTTACGGAAATTGATTGCGCGCGCGCGATGGAACAGTTTCGCGCGCAAAGCGGGCTTTTGCGTGACATTAGTTTTGACACCATCGCAGGGGCCGGCGCAAACGGGGCCATTGTGCATTATCGCGTGACCGAGGCCACCAACGCACCCGTAAAACCCGGGCATTTGTTTTTGATCGATTCCGGCGGCCAATATGAGGATGGCACCACCGACATCACGCGCACAATTCCGGCAGGCGATGTAGGCCAAACCGAAAAAACCGCCTTTACGCAGGTTTTGCGCGGTTTGATTGCCATGCATCTGGCGCGCTTTCCCACGGGCGTAGCCGGCGCGCACTTGGATGCTTTGGCGCGCGCGCCATTGTGGGCAGCGGGCCGTGATTTTGACCACGGCACCGGCCACGGTGTGGGGGTTTATCTGGGCGTGCACGAAGGCCCGCAACGCATCAGCCGCACCTCAACAACGCCACTAAAACCCGGCATGATTGTGTCGCTGGAACCTGGATATTACCGTGAAGGGGCGTTTGGTATTCGCATCGAAAACCTCGCCGTGGTGGCAAAGGCCCCTGCCCTACCGGACGGTGACGCGCGCCCGATGTTGCAGTTTGACACGCTGACCTATGCGCCCATTGATCGCCGCCTGATCCAACCCGATTTGTTGACGCAAACCGAACGCGCGTGGTTAAATTCTTATCACACACAGGTGTTAGAATGCATCGAACCGCAGCTTGCCCCAAATGTGGCGGCGTGGCTAAAACATGCCTGCACCCCGATATGACATTTTTTTGTTACATAGTTTAGGCACAGGCGAAATATACACTCTTTGGATCTAAGGAATCTAACATGGCGCATCTTATTGATATTCATCCAGCCCCCGGCACGTGGGTTATACGCGCCGGCGGTGCAATTATTGGGGAAACCAATCGCGCGCTTGAACTTGTCGAAGGCGATTATACGCCCGTGATTTATTTTCCTCGCGCCGATCTTGGCATGGCGTTTTTGGAACAAACCGATCATACCACGTATTGTCCCCACAAAGGCCAAGCGACGTATTACACCATCACAACCGCGGCGGAACAGTTTATCAATGCCGCGTGGAGTTATGAGGCCCCGTTTGACGGCGTTACCACCATCAAGGACCACGTGGCCTTTTACACCGATCGCATCACCGTTGAACGGCTTTGATAATTCGGTGTCGTGATTGAAAAATTGTTTAAGATTGTCATCAAAACTTGATCTAAAATATTAATGCAGGCAATGTTTTTTCCACATACATCCGGCGTCAGCATGCCTAAGGTTAAAAAATCTAATGGCAATTCACAGGTGGCTCTCTCATTTGTGTTTTTTGTGTAACTATCAAATCCTCTATACTACAATAGAAACTTAAATATGAAGGAATTGAAACATGACTGACCAACACCCTTCTCGCCGCACCTTTCTTGTAGGTGCAGGGCTTGCGGCAACGACAACGCCCCTCATGACAACTTCATTAGCGGCGCAACGTGCGGCGGATGATACCTTCCCTTACGAAGTTCAGCGCACCGAAGAAGAATGGCGCGCCATGCTTAGCGAGGATGAATATTCTATCATGCGGGAAGGCGGAACAGAGCCGCGTTTTACCTCTGATCTTTGGAATGAAGAGCGCGCAGGAACCTATCACTGCAAGGGGTGTGATCTGAAAATTTATGATTCTGAATGGAAGGTAATTTTGCCAATCGGCTGGGTTTTCTGGTTCCATTCAGAACCTAATTCGGTTCTTACTGGGATTGATATAATCCCCGCAGATATGTCGGAAGCATCCGAAGATATGCCAGCGGAAGATCAAGTGGCGCTTGAGGTCCATTGCCGCCGTTGTGGTAGCCATCTTGGGCACATTTTTAGCATTGAAGAGGAAGTAACACATTGCATTAACGGCAGTGCGCTAAACTTCACCCCATCTGCGGCGTGAAGCGTCGCATGAAGAGTTGAGTTTTCACGTTTACAAACAACGGTGCGCTCTCCAATGATTTACAACATCAAGGGGCGCACCAATAACAACAAGACTTTTTGGCAAGATAAATTCAAAATTCTATAAAATAGATATATCAAACAATATTTTGAATAATTTAATTCTAGTCGAAAGGATTGCGCATATATCTATTATGTGCAGTTTATGAATTTGAATCTACTAAAAATGTGTATGATAAAAATATAAAGTTATGAATTTGATATTACAGGCAATAATTTAGTAATATGTTTTGTATAACATAACACGATAAAGGAGGCGGCGGCCTAGTTTGTTAAGACTACCGCATCCATTAAATTTTGGAAGACTTGAGATTAGTTATCGTCGTCTTCGGCCATCAAGCGGCGGAAAATTTCGGCTGCCTGATTGCTATGGTTCGGGACAATAACTGTCACGCCATCAAGACCACGTAAGTCGCCCTGACCATCGGCGCTCATGTTGATATTTGCCAAAGCAGCGGCAAGCGCTTCTGAGTCACCTGCATCAACCATAGTGATTTCACCGGAACTCATGCGAATGTCGCTTTGGCTATCAACACTCATATTGAAATGCATAATCGCGATTTCTGTCGTGGATTGGGCGGGTGCTTGTGTAGCCAAAGCGAACGTTGCAGCGGCAGCGAAAGCAAGTTTTTTCATAGTTCAATCATTTCCTTATTGCGGTTGAGAGGACACTAAGCCTTTTCGATGGTTAAGGTATGGCAATTTTTTAATTTCAATTTTGGGGCGGTACACACACTGTCGTGATTCACGCGTGAGGCTGTGTGACGCTAGGCTTTGGATATTAACCATCTGACAAAAGCGCGCGCGCGGCATCACGGGCAGCATCGGTTATTGTGTCACCCGACAGCATTCGCGCAACTTCGTCAACCCGATCTGCGGGATCCAAAGGCACGACCTGGCTGGTCGTCATCCCTTGCGCGGTTGACTTTGTGACCTGCCAATGATGTTGCCCCAATGCTGCAACTTGTGGGGAATGCGTAACAACCAAAATTTGGCTATTCTGCCCCAACGTTGCCAAACGGCGGCCTACTGCATCGGCGGTTGCGCCCCCAACGCCGCGATCAATTTCATCAAAGATCATCGTCATACCCTGTGCGCCGCGTGTCAAACAAACCTTGAGCGCCAGCATAAAACGCGACAATTCCCCGCCCGAGGCGATACGGTTCAACGGCCCCGCAGGGGCGCCGGGGTTTGTGGATACTCTAAATGTCACAGTTTCCGTCCCTTCAGGACCGGGGGAGGTTTCCACCAACGTGGTATGAAAAATTGCCCGATCCATTTTCAAAGGGCCAAGTTCCGCCACCACGGCAGCGTCCAGTTGCGCCGCCGCTTCGGCACGGGCTTTGGTTAATTGGGCAGCCGCAGTTGTATAGGCCGCCTCGGCCTGATCACGGGCTGTGATAAGATCGGCCAATGCTGATGCACTGTTGTCGAGTGTGACGAGCTTTGCACGTAATCCATTGGCAAATTCTGGCAAATCATCGGGTGTAATATCATGCTTGCGGGCTAACCCACGCAGGGCAAACAGGCGTTCTGCCACTTCTTCCAATTCATTCGGATTAAACAATAATTCTGCGGCAAAACCATCAATGTCTGATTGCGCTTCGGACAATTCAAAAACCGCACGTTCCAGGGCCTCTAGGGCACGGTCAAGCCGCCCTTCGGCCTTATCTGCCACATCTTCGATCCATCTGCGCGCGTCATCCATCGCACCTTCGGCACCATCGGGCCCCAAGGCGTGCGTAGCGCGTGCCACATCTTCGCGCAGGCGCTCGGCGGCACGCATTAGGCGGCGGCGCGTGTCCAGTGATGTTTCTTCACCTATTTGTGGGGCGAATTCATCAAGTTCTGCGACCGCATGGCGCAAAAATTCTTCTTCAGCCTGCGTTGCGGCCAATTTGGCCTCAGCCACGTTTAACGTTTCAATCGCCTGCCGCCTGTGCCGCCACGCGACCCGCACCTCGGCCACCAAAGCGGTGTATCCACCAAAGGTATCAAGCATGGTGCGGTGCTGTTTAGGATCCAACAAACCTTTGTCATCGTGTTGGCCATGCAATTCAACTAACGTATCGGACAAAGCGCGCAAAACCTCCCCCGAGGTACGACGATCATTGATCCACGCCGTTTTACGACCCTCAGGCGTGTTAACGCGGCGCAAGATCAATTCATCTCCCATGGGTAAACCGGCCTCTTGCAGCACCACCTTCGCTGGATGATCTGGGGGTAAATCAAAAACGGCGGCCACCTCGGCCCTGGTGGTGCCGACACGCACCAAATCGGCCCGACCGCGCCACCCCAAAACGAACCCCAACGCATCCAAAAGAATAGATTTTCCCGCGCCGGTTTCCCCCGTCAATACGTTAAGGCCAGGCTGAAATTCGATCGCCAATCGATCAATGATAAGCATGTCGCGAATGTCTAGGTGCCTTAGCATGGGCGCACAAAAAACCTTAGGGGCGGCCAAGCATGCCTTAACGTAATGTTCGGAACATCCGCATCTGTTTGATCCGCTAGAGCCAATCGCCTTGAATGGTTTGTTGCCATACCTCTTGCAGCCAACTTTCACCGGAGGCTTCGGGGGATAAATTTTGACCCGTTAATTGCCGATAGGCATCGTCATAAAACGGTGACGATTGAAAATTATATCCTAAAATTGCCCCGGCTGTGCGCGCCTCATCCGTTAGGCCAAGTGCAATGTATGCCTCGACCAGTCGCATCAAAGCTTCGGGCGTGTGGGTCGTTGTTTGAAATTCCTCGACCACCAGGCGAAAACGATTGATCGCTGCGGTATAGTGTTGACCACGTAAATAATACCGCCCGATTTCCATTTCTTTGCCTGCCAAATGGTCAAACGCCAAATCGAATCGCAAAATTGCATCTTGGGCAAATTCACTGTTTGGGTAACGTTCGATCACATCGCGCAGGGCTTGTAAGGCCTGAAATGTTATGCCCTGATCGCGGCCAACTTCGTCAATTTGGTCATAGTAGCTTAACGCCAACAAAAATTGCGCGCGGGGGGCGTCTTCCTCACCTGGGTAGAAATCTAAAAATCTTTGTGCAGTGACGCGCGCATTTTCGTAATCACGGTCGGCGTGATAGGAAATTGCCGCCATCATTAAGGCACGGCTGGCCCATTCAGAATAGGGATAAAGACGCTCGACCTCTAAAAATAAAGCGGCGGCATCCTCGGGGCGGTTACTTTCCAGCTCTGCTTCGGCCACCTCAAAAATTGATTGGGCCTCTTGGTTTTCTAAATCACCGGTTTGTCGGCTGCCGTCACAGGCCGTTAATCCCAACAATACGGCAAAAATCACACCAATCTTGCCCGCCACGTTTATCTGATATTCCAGTTTTCGCATTGGTGTCACCTTCACGCGCTCGAACTTTCGCGTTTTATAACCCTATTACTGGAAAATCTGCTAGCATATTTCTTCGCAAGACAAAATGCCGGAAATATGGGAAAACAAATCATATGAACCGCAAGGATTAGGCAACATGCGCCAGATCGGCGGCCCCTACCCCCACACCGGGAAGGCGTGCAGCCTGTTTTGGTGTGCATTCAACAAAACGATAGGCATCGGGCGTTTCAAACAGGGCACGCAGAATTTTATTCGTCAACATATGCCCTGGGCGGATTGCCATATAACACCCCAAGATTGGCGCGCCAGCCAACGCCAGATCCCCCAAAGCGTCTAACATTTTGTGGCGCACGGCTTCATCGCTATGGCGCAAACCACCGGGTGTAAGGATCTTATCCCCCTCCACCACGACGGCGTTGTCGTGGCTACCGCCTAGGGCAAGGCCCGCCTGGCGCATGGCATCCACATCGGATTTGCGGCAAAAGGTTCTGCTATCGCAAAGCTCTCGCACAAAATATCCATTGGCCAAATTCGCAACACGGTGTTGCGACCCGATAGCAGCATCGGTGAAATCGATTCGGAAATCCAGATACAACCCATCGGCCGGTGTAAGGGCGGCACTGGCCGCACCTTGCGTCACACGAACTTCGCGCAAAATTTCGATGGCATGCATGGTGGCATTTTGTGCCCTCAACCCAACAGAAAGAAATTCACGCGCAAACAACACGGCAGATCCGTCAAGTATGGGGGCTTCGGGGCCATCAATATCAATCAACGCATTGTGGATACCACACCCTGCCAGCGCGGCCATAACGTGCTCAACTGTGGAAACTTCGGTGCCGTCGGCGGCGCGCAATTTTGTGCAAAGGCGGCTTTCAGGCACGGCATCGTAACGGGCGGGAACCATGGGCGCGCCGGGCAAATCAATGCGGCGAAACCAAATACCCATGTTTGCCGCCATTGGCGCCACAACCATGCGCACAGCACATCCCGTGTGAAGACCGATACCTGTGAATGAAACAGATTTTTGCAGCGTGTTTTGCACCAAAAACTGTCCTTTGATCCCAATCATGGCACCTTAGTTCACCCTAAACACAAGGAACAGGCGCGAAAGCGTTGCATCAGCGATCCATTGAACCGCTGATGTGGTGGCGATAACCAAATGGCTGCAAAGACACAATTAAACCTTTGTGTCGGCCTGCAACAATTAGGTAAAATATTAAACATGATTATATTTTCATCATACTTTTCAACGAATTTTGTATTAAAAGTCGATTTTCAAGATGTGGCGATATGGGTGTGCAAAATGGTACATCAGATTCTTCTGTAAATACCACGCATCACCAAAGTGTATTTAAGGTCAAAAAGCCAACAAAAACAGCAAAGCGATAACCACACACTTTGCATACGCTTGCACGCCTTTCTGCCGCGTTTATAACAACGTGACTTTGGGCTTGTTTTGGGGATGGTTATGCCAAAAAGAACCGATATTCATACCATTCTTATCATCGGTGCCGGGCCGATTGTGATTGGGCAGGCGTGTGAGTTTGATTATTCGGGGGCGCAGGCATGCAAAGCCCTGCGGGAGGAAGGGTATCGCGTCATTTTGGTAAACTCGAACCCCGCCACCATCATGACAGACCCTGGGTTGGCCGATGCAACCTATATCGAACCTATCACGCCCGAAATTGTTGCAAAAATTATTGAAACCGAACGCCCCGATGCGGTGTTGCCCACGATGGGCGGGCAAACGGGGCTGAACACGGCCCTGGCCCTGGATGATATGGGCGTTTTGGCAAAGTTTGGCGTTGAAATGATCGGCGCGAAGCGTCCTGCCATCGAAATGGCCGAAGATCGCAAACTGTTTCGTGAGGCGATGGATCGCATCGGCCTGGAAAATCCACGCGCGGCCATCGTCACTGCCCCCAAACGCGCCGATGGCGCCCGTGATATTGTTGCAGGTTTAACCACAGCGTTAAGCGCGCTTGAAAATATCGGCCTGCCTGCCATCATTCGCCCGGCCTTTACGCTGGGGGGCACCGGCGGCGGTGTGGCCTATAACCGCGAGGAGTATATCGAAATTTGCCGCCGAGGGCTTGAGGCCTCTCCCGCTGCGCAAATCCTGATTGATGAAAGCCTGCTGGGGTGGAAAGAGTTCGAGATGGAGGTTGTACGCGACGCCGCCGACAATGCCATCATCGTGTGTGCAATCGAAAACGTTGATCCAATGGGCGTGCATACCGGCGATTCGATTACGGTTGCCCCGGCCCTGACGCTGACGGACAAAGAATATCAGCGCATGCGCAATGGGTCTATCGCGGTGTTGCGCGAGATTGGCGTGGAAACCGGCGGATCAAACGTGCAATGGGCCATCAACCCCACCGATGGGCGGATGGTGGTTATCGAAATGAACCCCCGCGTATCGCGGTCATCGGCGCTGGCGTCAAAGGCAACGGGGTTTCCCATCGCCAAAATCGCCGCAAAACTGGCCGTGGGGTATACGCTGGATGAACTTGACAATGATATTACCCGCGTCACACCGGCCAGTTTTGAACCCGCGATTGATTATATCGTTACCAAAATCCCCCGTTTTGCCTTTGAAAAGTTTCCCGGGGCTACCCCCACCCTGACCACAGCGATGAAATCGGTGGGTGAGGTGATGGCAATCGGGCGCAGCTTTCACGACTCGCTGCAAAAGGCCCTGGCTGCGTTGGAAACCGGCTTAACAGGGCTTGATGAGATTGCGATTCCCGGCGCGCCGGACCCTGCCGCCATTATAAAGGCGCTCAGCGCGCAAACCCCCGACCGATTGCGCATCATTGCACAGGCAATGCGACTGGGCCTGCCTGACGATGACATCGCGGCAACCACCCATTTTGACCCGTGGTTTTTGGCCCGCATCCGTGAAATTGTGACGGCCGAGGCAGAAATCCGTGCCACGGGCCTGCCTGAGACGGCGGACGATATGCGCACCTTAAAAATGATGGGGTTCACCGATGCCCGCCTGGCCACATTGACGGGCCAAGCAGAGGTGGAGGTCCGCAAAACGCGCCATACCCTTGGCGTCACGCCTGTTTTCAAACGGATCGACACCTGCGCCGCCGAGTTCGAGGCTCAAACCCCCTACATGTATTCAACCTATGAACACCCCGTCATGGGGGAGGTCGAGTGTGAGGCCCGCCCCACAGACGCGCGCAAAGTGGTGATTTTGGGCGGCGGGCCCAACCGCATCGGGCAAGGGATCGAGTTTGATTATTGCTGTTGTCACGCCTGTTTTGCGTTATCGGCGGCGGGGTTTGAAACCATCATGATCAACTGCAACCCCGAAACGGTTTCCACCGATTATGACACATCGGATAGGCTGTATTTTGAACCGCTGACCTTAGAACATGTGTTGGACATTTTGCGTGTTGAACAAACAAACGGCACCCTAAAAGGGGTGATTGTGCAGTTCGGCGGGCAAACACCCCTTAAACTTGCCCGCGCGCTTGAGGGCGCGGGCATTCCGATACTGGGCACCACACCAGATGCCATCGATTTGGCTGAAGATCGTGAACGATTCCAAAATCTTGTGCGGGGCCTGGACCTAAAACAACCCGACAACGCCATCGCCTTTACGCCCGATGAGGCCCGCCGCGCCGCCGAAACGCTGGGGTATCCGTTGGTCATCCGCCCTTCATACGTGCTGGGCGGGCGGGCGATGGAAATCGTGCGCGATGCACAACAGTTAGATCGATATATCCGCGAGGCCGTTGTTGTTTCCGGCGACAGCCCAGTGTTGCTGGACCGGTATCTTGACGGCGCCGTCGAGGTGGATGTTGACGCCCTGTGCGACGGGCAGACGGTGCATGTGGCGGGGATTATGGAACATATCGAAGAGGCCGGCGTGCATTCCGGCGACAGTGCGTGTTCGTTGCCGCCCCACACATTGCCGGATGCGATTCAGGCCCATATCCTTCACCAAACCCAGGCCTTGGCCAAGGCGTTGCACGTTGTGGGCCTGATGAATGTGCAATTTGCTGTGAAACATGACGACATTTATGTGATCGAGGTTAATCCACGCGCCTCGCGCACGGTGCCCTTTGTGGCCAAAGCCACCAACAGTGCTATCGCCTCCATCGCCGCGCGTTTGATGGCAGGGGAAACTTTGGCCGATTTTCCCAACAACACAACGCCACCCCCCACGTCGGGGGGGGAAACCAAACCCCCGCCTGATCCCATGACATTGGTCGATTTCCGCACCCCATGGTTTTCCGTGAAAGAGGCCGTGTTGCCCTTTGCCCGTTTCCCCGGGGTTGATACATTGCTGGGCCCCGAAATGCGATCAACCGGCGAAGTTATGGGGTGGGACCACAGTTTTCCCCGCGCGTTTTTGAAGGCGCAGTTGGGCGCCGGCACAATCCTGCCCCAGGCAGGATCGGTTTTTATATCGGTCAAGGATACCGATAAGAATGAAACGCTGGCACAAACCGCCGCGATCCTGGCCGATTTAGGGCTATCGTTTTTAGCAACCAAAGGCACCGCCGCATTTTTGGCACGCCACGGCATCACGGCACAGGTTGTCAACAAAGCGTATGAGGGCGGGCGCACCATCGTAGACATCATTAAAGACGGCGGTGTGCATCTGGTGCTTAACACCGTCCAAGGCGCACAAGCCGTCGAAGACAGCCGATCCATGCGCACCCTTACCCTGACCGATAAAATCCCGTATTTCACAACGCTGGCCGGGAGCAACGCCGCGGCCAAAGCCATGAAAGCCGCACAAGAAGAGGCGTTGGCGGTAAAACCATTGCAAGGGCATTATCGCTAATCCGTGCGGGTTTTTATGTAATTGGAACCCTACCCCCAAATTAAAGTGTTTACCCCGCCACGACAGTCTGCCGCGAATGACCAAAGTTTTCGACGGACAGTTCGCCACATCCTCGGGCCGCAGGTAATGTGGCGGGGTTTGGCCCATACCAACACCCGAGGGGGTGCCGGTGGAAATCACATTGTCCCGAGAATTTGTTCAGCGTGGTGACAAAAAGGTTAGGAGGCTACTTTGGCTATCACAAATTCGTGCAGTTTAGTATTTAAGACACCTTGGACCTGTCGCGGTTTGATGCCGCTCCTTTGATAGCATTTACTGCAACAAAGGA
>CALFSY010000210.1 GCA_937916365.1 uncultured Jannaschia sp.
CGGAACTATCGTCGTTGAAGTGCCATGTTGCATTTGCATCGTTGACCAATAAAACGGGATCACATGCGCCGCCGCTGTCCACACGCAGGGCCAATCGCTGATAAGATTCTAATCCGTCGATCTGAAACTCAAAGTTTGGATTCGATGATGTATAACCGGTTCCAGCAATCCCCAGGTTGCTACATCTCGCCAATGTCTGATCCCCACCCGCGGTGGTGTTATAGCTTTGTGTTGTTTGCAACATGGCCCCGTTCACAGCGTTCACAACCGCACCAGGGTTTTCCCAAGCCGGGCAAGAAGACGTTGCCGACACATCGGTATTAGAGGTTTCCATTGTCAAAACCGCCTCACATGTATTGGGTCCATACGTGCCAACCCATACGTCATACACCCCACTGGGCGCATTCATGATATCAATCGCTGGGTCCAAACCGGAACTATCGTCGTTGAAGTGCCATGTGCCATTTGCATCATTGACCAACAAAACTGTATCACACGCGCCGTTAACGCGAAGGTTTAGGCGTTGATATGCCTCAAGCCCGTCGATCTGAAATTCAAAATCGGGGTTGGAAATGACATAACCATTTGCGTTTAAGCCTAGGTTGCAGTTCGCCAAGATTTGATCGCCACCGGCAATCACGTTATAGGTCTGTGTTGTTTGCAACATAGCCCCATCTACCGTGTTCACGGCAACACCTGGGTTTTGCCATGCGGGGCAGCCCCCGCCACCCGATGACGGGGCAGCCGCGCCGCATTCCTCTACCCCTGTGCGCAAGGCAGGCGTCACAATAAGTTCGGATTCGCCATCCGTGCGGCGACGAAACAGTTCGTTATTATCAGAGTTAAACCAATACATACATTCCGGACGTGTGGCGAGCATCTGTTCCGCAATGACATTGGGGGTGCCAAAACTGTTTAAAACTTCGATCACCCGCGCGGTCACGGCCTGGGTTTCGCTTTCCGGCTGTAACGATCCCGCCACGCTGCGAAATTGATGCACACCTAAGCGGCCCTCTAACATGCGCTGCGATCCCGCCAGAAAAATGATTGAACAGGCCGAAGCGCATTCAGCCGTATCTTGAACAACTGTTTGGATATTACGATCCCGCACGATTTCAGCAATCGCAATACCGGCATCTAAATCGCCGCCAGGGCTGTTCAGTAATAAAAATTCGATTTCACGGTTGCGCGTGACGTTCAAAAAATCATTGATCGCAAATGGTGTGATTTCGCCAGATAACTCGACAGTGTTTTCTTCTCCGTTGTCGCCGATCAACGTAAAGGCCCCCTGGCGTTCACCAGGTGTTTGATTTTGCGCAACGGCAGGGCCGTTTATTAAAACCACTGACAGAATTGCCATTAAAAATCTTTGAACGGGAGTTTTCATGTGGACCTCAATCTAGTGTAGTGTTGGTTACGATCGGCATGGTGGCACGTAAACGCCCATGATCCAATTCTAACATCATGGGCGAAAAATTTAGAATGTTTCCAACGTTAGCATCGCATCACAGCTTTCCTCAGAAAAAGTTCCTACCCATACCTCGTAAACCCCACTGGGCGGTGTTGCAATACTGATCGAAGGGTCGCGGCCAGCGCTATCATCATTAAAATGCCAGGTGCCATTTGCGTCATTGACCAGTAAAACTGTATCACATGCGCCTTCAACGCGAAGATTTAGCGGATCGTACGATTCAAGCCCGTTAATCGAAAACTCAAAATCTGGGCTAGACGTCACACGACCAAAATAGTTGAAACCACATTCGTTTAGATGTTGGCTGCCGCTGGCAATCACGGGATATGTTTGCACTTTGTCCAATATGCCGCCACTGGTGGTGTAGGCTACAATACTGGGATTTTCCGCCGTGGGGCACGCCATGACTCCGGTTACGCTCCCCATCAACAAGCACACGAAAAGAATTACACGAATCATATGACCCCCCTGTCAGTACGTGTATTATTTGTAATATTCCCTAGGCTATTTGCGCCTAAGGCCATGTTTTAGATCAAAGTATCTATTCCCCCCTTAGTTCGATTGTCGCAGCACAAGATGAGTCGCCATACGTGCCAACCCAAACATCAAGTTGGCCGTTAAGCTGCGCCCCGGCGGTAAGTTCCAGCAATGGCAATAAATCGATGTTACCATCATCATTGAAATGCCATTGCCCATCGGGCGTATGCGCCAAAAGCGTGGTATCACACCCGTCCACGCCACGGATAGAAAGCCGATTGTACTGTTCCATCGTGGAAAGGTTAAATGTGAACGAAGGGGTTTCGCTTGCAAAGCCCGCACCAAAAAATCCGTCTGCAAAATTGCCGCCCTCGCTGCAATTCCAAAGATCAGCCGCGCCGCCAGCAGTTGTTTGATATGTGATTGCGGTTTGCAGATCAGCGCCGGTGATATTGATGGTATTTCCGGCTGCAAGGTCAGGATTCGGGCATAGTGCCGGCCCGGTATTTCCACCATTTTGTGGAAGCGTTCCATTACCATTAAACGCAGGCGCAGATATGGTTTCAAAGGTGATTGTTCCTTGGCATTCTTCGCCGCCGTAGCTTCCAACCCAAATGCTGACGCGGCCATTTAAGGATGCGCCATTTACCTGAAGTTGCGGTTGCAAACCATCGGTATCATCGTTGAAATGCCATTGACCAAACGCATCATGCAGCAAAAGCGTGGGGTCACAAATCGAATCCACATCAACCACCAAGGCATAGCCATCCATTCCCGCCAGATTTAGGGTGAATTGTGGTGTTTCACTTGCAAATCCCCATCCAAATTCGTTGGCGCCTGGGCATAAATCCACGTCTGTTCCATTCGTCACATCGGCGATATACGCTTGGGGGGCCCCCTGAGCAAATAAATCGGCCGCTGTTAGGGTCAGCGACGGCCCAATCAAACCAGGGTCTGGACAGGTGGCCGGAACGGGCGTTGGGGTTGGCACAGGGGTTGGCGTAGGTACCGGAACGGGCGTTGGCACCGGCGTTGGTGTTAAGGTTTCCGCCATATCGCCACCAATTTGCGCATGGAGCGTAGCGGGGCACCCGCCCCCCGAAAATGTGCCGACCCAAACATGCAACGACCCTGCTAAATTAGGACCAGAAGGAATTGAAATCGCGGGGTTTAATCCATTGCTATCGTCATTAAAAAACCATTCGCCACGGGCGGTGCGGACCAAAAGCGCAGGGTCACAGATGCTATCAACCGCGAGGGTCAGATCACCAGCCATATCCGAAACATCGAACGTAAAATCCGGCGCACTGCGGAATTGACCAAACCCAATATCTCCCATCTCACACGTATCTAAAATGTTTTCCCCGCCTGCCGTGGTGGAAAACGTTTGCCGATCCGCCAATACTGCACCATTCAACGCAATACTTTCACCAGAGGAAAGCATGTGATCTGGACACGCCAAAGCAATCCCGCCTGAGGCCATAAATATGGCCAGGTTAACCATCAAAAATCGCATTGTCCCGTCCGATTTCCTTGCATTTAATCAATTTCAAGAATCGAGCGTAAACATAGCATAGGTAGTTTGCAAGCAATGAATTTATACTAAATATATCCACAGGGCGGGGATAAAAAACGTTCATTCACCCCATAAGCATGGTATTGTGCGCATTATATGCACTAGCCCATGTCATCGGTGTCAAGCGCATCAATCGCGGCTTTTAATTCGTCTTTCGTCACCTGCTTTTCGGTTACATCGGTCATTTCTAAAATAAAATCCACGACCTTGTCTTCAAATAACGGGGCGCGAATTTGTTGCTGTGCATTTTGATTTTTTTGTACAAATTCGATAAATGCGCGTTCCTGGCCGGGATATTGGCGTGCTTGGGCCATGATCGCTTGTGTCATCTCTGCATCAGTAATTTGCACGTCATTTCCGTTGCCCAATTCGGCCAACAACAAACCCAATTTCACCCGTCGCTGGGCCAGTTTATTGTGTTCTTCGGTGGGTTCGATTGTGCCTTGATCATGGTGGTGAGGTTCGTCCGGATTTTCATCTTGCCAAAGCCGCTGGGCAATTTGGGTTGCCTCTGCCGCAACCAATGAAGGTGGCACATC
>CALFSY010000211.1 GCA_937916365.1 uncultured Jannaschia sp.
GAGTTCTAAATGATCCGTATCTTTCTAGCGATCGTTACCTTAATCGGAACGGTAACAGTTGCTGCTGCCTGCCCAACATGGGAAATGGATGGTGTGCAAGGTTATGAAACCGATGGTGCAACGCTTTATTCCCCACAAAACTTTGATGTGATTGCCGGCGGCGATCAATCTTTGGCAGAGTGCGGACTTGACGCAGTCGGCTATGTCATCACCCAGCCCGATTTTGAATTCAACATCGCAGGGATGGATAACTACACCTCACTGATGGTGAGCGTCGAGGCCGATTGTGATGCTGTTTTATTGATAAATGATGCCGTCAACAATATCCTCTACAATGATGACACCAATGGAACCGATCCGGCCATCGAAATCACGGATCCGGCCGATGGCATTTATGATATATGGGTTGGCACCTTTGACGGTAATGCTTGCGAAGCTGTCTTAACGCTTGAATCCTTCTAAGGATATTTTGCCATTTTGTGGCGGCCCTGCGTTGATGAAGCACTGTTCGTTTTGGAACGATTTGCTTTTGCCGCAGGGCTGCAAATGGATTTTTCACGTCAGGCGACATTTAGAATTGAGCATTCGATAAATATATTTTGCAAAGGCAATTTCAAAAACTATACGATATTTCTAGTATGTTTTGTGGCTTGACTTTACCTAACACAAACAACTATTTCATAAATCTATCAGGTAACTAAATATCCCTGATTACGACACTTTCAATGCCCCCGTCAGCGAGGTTTCGCCCACGGGGGTCTTGTTTGTTGATAGGAAACAACGAAAGGGGCGTGCCGTTGTGGGGCTTTATCTTACGCGACGCGCACAATATCTGAGCACAAAATCATTGATGAAAAAGGCCTCGCCCCATGTTTGAAAATCTTTCCGACCGTTTGTCAGGCGTGTTTGACCGCCTTACACGGCAAGGCGCGTTAAACGAGGCAGATGTTAAAACCGCCCTTCGAGAGGTGCGCGTGGCATTGTTAGAGGCTGATGTATCGCTGCCGGTGGTGCGCAGTTTTGTTAAATCCGTTGAGAAAAAGGCCACGGGCGCGGCGGTCACTAAGTCTGTAACCCCTGGTCAGCAAGTTATCAAAATCGTTCATGATGAATTGATAAAAACACTAGCGGGCGAACACACGGTTGAGGCCCTTAAAATCGACAATCCGCCCGCCCCGATTTTGATGGTCGGGCTGCAAGGGTCGGGCAAAACCACCACCACCGCAAAATTGGCAAAACGGTTGACCGCGCGCGATGGCAAGCGGGTGTTGATGGCCTCGCTCGATACCAATCGCCCGGCGGCGATGGAACAGTTGGCAATTTTGGGCACTCAAATCGGCGTTGACACCTTGCCGATTGTACCAGGGGAAGACCCCATTGCCATTGCGAAACGGGCCAAAACCCAGGCCGCCTTGGGTGGATATGATGTTTATCTGCTCGATACCGCTGGGCGGCTGCATATTGATGCCGCGTTGATCGCCCAGGCAGCGGCGGTGCGCGATGTGGCCAACCCTCGCGAAACGTTATTGGTGGTTGATGGGTTGACCGGCCAAGATGCCGTGAATGTGGCCCAAGAGTTTGATGGGAAAATCGGCGTCACCGGCGTGGTCTTAACCCGCATGGATGGCGACGGGCGCGGGGGTGCGGCCCTGTCGATGCGGGCGATTACCGGTAAACCGATCCGGTTTGTGGGGTTGGGCGAAACGATGGACGCCCTGGAATCATTTGATCCCACCCGCATTGCCGGGCGCATCCTGGGCATGGGCGACATCGTTGCATTGGTGGAAAAGGCGCAAGAAACGCTAGAGGCCGAACAGGCCGAGCGGATGATGAAGCGCCTGCAAAAAGGTCAGTTTAACATGAACGACCTAAAGGGACAGTTGGAACAAATGGTCAAAATGGGGGGGGTGCAAGGCCTGATGGGGATGATGCCTGGTATGGCAAAGATGCAAAAACAGATGGATCAGGCCGGCCTAGACGACACAATTTTGAAACGACAAATCGCGCTAATCCAATCCATGACCAAGAAAGAACGCGCCAATCCCCAGATTTTGCAGGCCGCGCGCAAACGGCGCATCGCCGCAGGCGCAGGGCAAGAGGTGGCCGATCTGAACAGGCTGATCAAGATGCAGCGGCAAATGGCCGATACGATGAAACGGTTGGGCAAAAAGGGCGGCATGAAAGGCGCCCTTGGCGCACTGATGGGCGGGGGGCAGCCCCCCGCATTAGGCGGCATGGGCCAAGGTGGGATGGATGCCAAAGCGTTAGAAGCCGCCACCCGCCGAATGGGCACAGCGGGCGGGTTGGCACCCGGCCTGGGTGATGGCCGTTTACCACCATCGCTAAGCGGATTTGGAAAAAAAACGTGACGCCGCGCCGATGCATACAAACACCCCAAGGTGCCGCTGCAACAGCCGCCGTTGCACACAGCGCGGCGGTGCCAGTGCTGCACACCGATCGGCTGTGCCTGCGCGCGCCCCGCATCGACGATTTGCCGGTGTGGACACAGATTTATACCGCCCCCGACGCCAAATACTTTGGCGGTCCATTTTCCGAAGAAACCGCATGGGAACAATTCGCCTACTACACTGGGGGGGTGGATGCTCTATGGCCATGGTCTTTGGGCGGTGGAACGCAAAGATGATGCCGCGACAATCGGGTTTGTGCATCTGGGCCTAGAATGGGATGACGACGAACCCGAACTGGGTTGGATGTTTGCCCATACGGCCCGGGGCCGGGGTTATGCGGTGGAGTCGGGCCGCGCCGCCCGCGATTATGGATTCACTTTGTTTGATACATTCGTTAGTTATATCGCGCCTGGAAACATACCTTCAAATCAGGTGGCGGCGCGTTTGGCCGCCAAACGCGACCCCAATGCCGAATCGACTGTCAATGCCAATGCCCTAGCCCTAGGCGACAACCCTATCAACGTTTGGCGATACGTAGGACGCTTGACAACATGACCGACGCCACCACCCGTGCCGCCGCGCTGCTGAAAGACCACCGTGAATCGATCGACCGGCTGGATGCCATCTTGATCTATACCTTGGGCGAAAGGTTCAAACACACCCAGGCGGTTGGGCGGCTAAAGGCCGAACATGCCCTATCGCCATCTGACCCCACCCGCGAAGAACAACAAATAAAACGGCTTGAAGATCTGGCTAACCGCGCGAATTTAGACCCAAACTTTGCCAAAAAATTCCTGCGTTTTGTGATTGATGAAGTTATTCGCCATCACGAACGCCACCAATCCTAATCCCACGCCACCCTGCATAACCGCACTTCAAAGGAGAAAAGACAATGGCAACAAAAATCCGATTGGCCCGAGGTGGGTCAAAAAAACGCCCCTTTTACAGTATTGTGGCCGCCGACAGCCGCATGCCACGCGATGGGCGATTCATTGAAAAGTTAGGCACCTATAACCCGTTATTGCCCAAAGACAGCGAAGAACGGGTGAAAATGAAACTTGACCGCGTGCAACATTGGCTGTCCCAAGGCGCCCAACCCACCGAACGGGTCACCCGATTTTTAGAGGCAGCGGGCGTGTTAGACAAAAAAGAACGTAACAATCCCCAAAAGGCCGAACCCGGCAAAAAAGCCAAAGAACGCGCAGAGGAAAAAGCGGCAAAAGCAGCGGAGGCCACAGAAACCGCAGAAACAGACACTTAAACCGCCATCCAAACGACAAACGCCTCGACCAAATGCCGACCGAAAATCTAACGTCCAGATCCATGTAAGCGGTCGAACACATCTGTTAACAACCCATGATGATCGTAACGCTTTACTATACGCATTCGGGGTGCACCTGTGGGGGCGCAGGAAGGCCGCGGTGCGCATATGGTTGATCGCATCTGCGTTGGGGCCATTGCAGGTGCGTTTGGATCACATGGCGAGGTGCGCCTAAAAAGTTTTTGCGCCGAACCCGCCGATATTGCCACCTATGGCCCGCTATCGACCGAAGACAATATACACCAGTTTAAGATCACCCTTACCCGTCCAATAAAATTGGGATTTGCGGCACAGCTGTCCGGTATAACAACGAAAGATGCGGCAGACGCCCTGCGCGGTGTGCGCCTTCATGCGCCGCGCAGGGCCCTGCCATATCTGCCAGACGACGAATTTTATCACGCGGATCTGATCGGGTTGACCGCCGTTGATACAGGGGGGCGTGTATTGGGTCAGGTCGCGGCGGTTTTGAACCACGGGGCGGGCGATTTATTAGAGGTGCGTGGCAAAACCGGGCAAAATGTGCTTATTCCCTTTACCAAAATCAACGTGCCCACTGTTGATCTGGCCCTGGGGCGCCTTATCATTGATCCACCGGCGGGAATTTTGGAATAAACTTTCTATTCACCCCCTAAAGATGCCATGCGTTGGCCTGGACATAACACGCGCTATCCACCTTGATTGCTAAAACAGGACATAGAGTATCACCAATGGCCTCCTCTGCCCCACCGCAAAAATCCCACGGTCGCCTTGCCATTTCGGCCAGTGCAACGCCACGCGACCTGATGGCTGATACCCCACGTTTCAACGATGCTTGGTGTGCAC
>CALFSY010000212.1 GCA_937916365.1 uncultured Jannaschia sp.
ATTATCTTAGACGAACCCACCACTGCCCTTGGCGTGAAGGAAAGCCGAAAGGTTTTGGAACTCATCCTTGATGTAAAATCGCGCGGCATTCCAATCATTTTGATTAGCCACAACATGCCCCATGTGTTTGAGGTTGCGACACGCATCCATGTGCATCGCTTGGGCAAACGGTTATGTGTGATTGACCCCAAAAACCACAGCATGGCCGACGCAGTGGCGTATATGACCGGGGCAAAAACCCCCGATCAACACCTAGAAATCGCATGATTTACCGATTTCAGCGCGGGATACAACGCGCGATATCCGGCCAATCGGGGTTTTAACCGCTCTGCCCGTTTGGCATCTGGGTCAAACCAACGGGTGATTGGCGGCTTTGTGGCCACATCTGCAATGTCGCCGTCACTTGCCGCAACCTGCGCCAATCGTGCTGCGCCCAACGCCGGCCCAACCGCCGCACTATCCCCGCGACCGATGCGCAATGACAAAACATCCGCAATGGTTTGCACCAAAAAATCACTGCGCGCGCCCCCACCAATCGCCAATAGATGCCCGGGCCGTGTGCCCGCCGCCGTCAACGCAGCCATAGCATCGGCAAACGTAAAGGCAATCGCCTCAACCACCGCGCGCATAAGGGCGCCGTGGCTGGTATTTTCGCTTAACCCCCAAAATCCCGCGCGAATATCGGCGTCGCCATGGGGGGTGCGTTCCCCCATCAAGTAGGGCAAAAACAATGGCACAGATTCGTCTGCCCCTTCGCTTTCGGCCAGAATATCCGCAATCGGGCGACGCAAAAGCGCCGCAAGCCACGCCATGGGGCGCGCGCCGTTTAGCATCGCCGCCATATTGAACCAACGCCCGTCTAACGTATGGGCAAACGCATGTACCCGACTATCGGGATTGGGCGAATAATGATCCGTCGTAACAAAAAGCTGCCCAGAGGTGCCAAGCGATAAAAACCCATCCTCCGCGTGAATCGCACCGATCCCGATGGCACCGGCGGCGGCGTCCCCTGCCCCGGCGGCCACGGGAATGCCTTTGGGTAGCCCTAATTCTGCGCTTGCCTGGGCCGTCAAGAAACCGGCAATCGCGGTGCCTTGCACCACATCAGGTAGCCATTTAAGATCTGTTTCGCTGATCCGGCACAGATGTGGGGACCATGCGCGCTGCGCCTGATCAAACCATAACGTGCCCGCTGCATCGGACGGATCGGTGACATACCGCCCATGCAGGCGAAAACCAACATAATCCTTCGGCAGCAAAATATGCGCAATCTTGCGATAAACCGCCGGTTCATGTGCCGCTAGCCAAGCCAATTTTGGCGCGGTAAATCCCGGCATCGGCACAACACCGGCCAAATGCCCGATATTTGGGTCACGGTTGTGCAGGGTTTCACATTCCGCCGTCGCACGCCCATCGTTCCACAAAATCGCCGGTCGGATTGGCCCCCCCGCCGCATCCAAAACCACCGCCCCGTGCATTTGGCCGGATAAACCCACCGCCCGCACATGCGCAATTTCGTTGCTTGACAGATCAGCCATCGCGCGTTTCAGGCCAGCCCACCACATCTGCGGGGCTTGCTCACTGGCCCCTTCAAACGGATGGTCGGTGGTTAGCGATGCTTCGGCTGTTGCACGGGGGGCACCGTCTGGCCCCATCAGGCACAATTTGATCGCCGATGTTCCAACATCAATGCCCAAATACACAATGCTTACCCCCGTGATCGCGCCATAAATCGATGTTAAGTTTAATACGCCTTAATGAGGCGTGTGCCCCGCCATGGCCACAGTGCGCGCCGCCACATGGCGCATTGCGCGCGTTAGATCGTGATGGGCCGTATCGACCATAGAGCGAAAGACAAGTATTTCAAAATACACTGCCCCTTCGCGTAAGATAAGACCGGCCATGTGCCCAATGCTAGATCGGGCGGCGTGACCCACAGGAAACGCCCCAAGCGACACATCAACGGGGATCAACCGCGCCAAAACCTGTTCCGCATCCGCCCCTTCAAGGATCAGGTGTGCCCAACCATCGGATTGATCAACCACTGCCGCATGTGCAGCCACATCGGGGGCTGGGTCAACGCCAAACAAAAATGCCTGGGTGCGACCGGCCCAAACAGCGTGCGCATCGCCCGACCGCGTTATGTGGCCGGGTTCAGGAAAACTTATCCCATGGGCGGCGTCAAGCGCGGCGGACACCGCCGAAAGAGCATCGTCATAGGGCATAATCGCCCAGATCGGTGTTTGTGGTGCCGCGCGCAATGTGACGGTGCCAATGGTCAAAGGCGCATGTATAAAGGCGGATCGTGCGGTTAGATTAGCCACGGGCGCGTCCCCCCTCAGGGTCAAAAAAGACTGGATCGCACACCTCGCACAGTGTGTGGATGTTGCGCAAATGATCAACCATCATCACCCGCTGCCCCTGGCGTGCCGGGCCGTTTTGCAAAAACCCAAGCCCGATAAAACCGCCAATCGTGGGCGAATAGGCCACCGATGTAACGTAACCCAAATCATTGGTGCGCACGGCCGCAACCCCTTCGTCAAACAAATGCGCGCCGGCGGTCAGCTCGGCCTCGGGCATCACGGGTTTTAACCCCACCAGGCGTTCGCGCCCGTCTTCCAATAAACCGGGGCGGGTGGCCGCAGCTTTGCCAATAAAATCTTTTTTGGGGGACAGCATGCGTTGCATGCCAATATCAAAGGCCGTGACGCGCCCGTGGATTTCGGCGTGGGTTATAAACCCTTTTTCCAGCCGCAGAACATTTAGCGCCTCCACCCCATAGGCCCCGCCGCCCATGGCCTCGGCCCGCGCCACCAAATCCCGATACAGCGCATCACCATACCGCGCGGGCACGGCAATTTCATAGGCATGTTCACCCGAAAACGAAATCCGGAAAAGCCGCGCCCCAACCCCATGCACCCCAACCGAACCACAGGCCATAAAGGGGAAGGTATCGTTATCAATGGGTGTGTCCAGGATACCGTTCAACAGATCCCGCGCCAATGGCCCGGCGACCGAAAACTGTGCCCAGTGTTCGGTAGTAGAGATAAACCGCACGTTCAGATCGGGGCGTAAACATTGGTGCACAAAATCCAGGTGCATCATCACCTGCCCCGCCGCAGCGGTGGTGGTTGTCATCACAAAATGCGCCTCACCCAACCGCGCGGTTGTGCCGTCATCCATCACATGGCCATCTTCGCGCAACATCAGGCCATAACGCACGCGCCCTACCTTAAGCGTTGAAAATGTGTTGGTATAAACAAAATCTAGGAATGCGCCCGCATCCGGCCCCAGAAGTTCAATTTTACCCAAGGTCGACACATCAACCACGCCCACGGCGGTGCGCACCATTGCAACCTCTCGGTCACAACTTTCGCGCCAATGGGTTTCACCGGGGAGGGGAAGATAAGACGGGCGATACCACAACCCAGCCTCGATCATCGGGGCACCACGGGCGGTTACCGCGGCGTGCGAGGTGGTTTTACGCTCAGGGACGAACCCCACGCCTTGTGCGCCCGCACCAAGCGTGCCAAGCGCCACCGGCGTATAGGGCGGGCGATAGGTGGTGGTGCCGGTTTGCGATATGCCGCGCCCGGTGGCATCGGCCAACACGGCCAAAGCGGCAATGTTGGAATTCTTGCCCTGATCCGGCGCCATACCCTGGGTTGTGTAGCGTTTCATGTGCTCTACGCTACGAAACCCTTCTTGTGCGGATTGCATCACATCTTTGGTCGTGACGTCATTGGCAAAATCAAGCCACGCGCGGCCTTTGCCTTTCACCGCCCACAGCGGGCTTGCCGTGCCCGCATCTTCGCGTGCCACCGGAATGGTGGGGCGGTGCACGGTGAGACCCAAGGCCTGAACGGCAGTTGCGCCTGCCTCCACGCCCTCGGACAGGCAAGCGGCGGTGGCAAAGGCCCCATTGCAGGCCCCAGCGGGGTGTAGGCCGGCAACGGCGCCCGGCGCGGGCACAAACGCCGCCAAACCTTCGTTCCAAACGGGACGCGCGCCCAAATGGCATGTGAGATGCACATTCGGGTTCCACCCGCCGGAAACCCCCAAACAATCGGTGGCAATATGTTCCTCTTGCCCGTCTGCATGGCACACGGTGATTTGGGTCAACGCCTTACGGCCCTTGGTGTTGACCACACGCGCCCCGGTGATAAGGCGATAGTCCCCCTGGGTTTCAACATCTTCGCGGGCATCAATCACGGCGGCAATGTTTACCCCCGCCTGTTGCAGGTGCACCGCCGTTTGGTGGGCATCATCATTGGTGGCAAACAGGGTCACGTTTTGCCCCGCAGCCACCCCATAGCGGTTCAAATAGGCCCGCATTGCCGCGGCCATCATCACCCCTGGGCGATCGTTCATGGGAAAGGCGATGGGCCGCTCCAACGCCCCGGTGGCGAGCACGGCCTGCGCGGCACGAATGCGCCAAAAACATTCGTGCGGCAGGTCGGCCTGATGTGGCCTATGGGTGCTAACCCGTTCGACCGCGCCAAAGGTCAATCCATCATAGACGCCAGTCACCGTGGTGCGCGGCATGATCCGCACGCGGCCCGTTTGTTCCAACACTTGGCGCATATCCGCCACGAAATCGGGCGCGGGTTGGCCCGCAATTTCCTCTGCATCTGACAGGAAACGCCCCCCTACATCGGGCATTTCATCGGCCAAGATAACGTTTGCACCGCTTTCGGCCGCGGTGCGCGCGGCCATAAGGCCCGCCACCCCGCCGCCAATCACCAACACATCGCAAAAGGCAAAGGCACGCTCGCTGTCCTGCGGGCTGGGGTGTGGGGTCATGCGCCCCAAACCGGCGGCGCGGCGGATGAGGGGCTCATACACCTTTTCCCAAAAGGCGCGCGGCCACATAAAGGTTTTGTAATAAAACCCCGCCCCGATAAAGGGCCACAGCGCATCATTGATCGACATCAAATCAAACCCAAGCGGGCCCACATGATTTTGTGAATGTGTTTCAAGCCCCTCATACACCTCTTGCATGGTGGCGCGGATGTTGGGCAACATTGCGTCGCCCACCCCCACTTGGATCAAGGCATTTGGTTCCTCGGACCCCGCCGTCATGATACCACGGGGGCGGTGGTATTTGAACGATCGGCCCGCCAACCGCACATCATGTGCCAACAGGGCCGAGGCCACGGTATCGCCCGGGCGGGCGGTAATGGGGATGCCGTCAAAACGAAACGTGATGGTTTCGTCGCCGATCAAGGCACCTTTGCCCGCAATCCTGGTGGAGGTCATGGCCGATCCTCCGTCGCCAATCGGGTGCTTATGATCGTGTGGGTTGTTGTATCCCGCTCGACCACCAACCAAGCACCACATCCCCCCCCATGATACCAAAGCTCACGCGTGGGGCCTGCCGGATTATCGCGGGTGTGCAGATACTCATCCCATTCGGGCGACCAGTCCTTTGCCGTGGGTCGGGCAAGGTATGCGGCGTCGCCTTTATAGGTAAACTCTCGAATGTCGCGATCCCCACACAGGGGGCAAGATATGAACATGATGTCCCCCTAGTGCAGATTGTGTTGACTACCGGTGCCTTCTTCGTCCATCAGGCCGCGGCCGGTCGTAAACCGATCTAACAAGAACCGCGCGGCGGGGTCATGGTGGCGGTCGGTTGCCATAAGATGGGCAAACGAAAACCCCGATCCCGGCACAGCTTTGAACCCACCATAACACCACCCGCAGTTGAGGTAGAGCCCCGTAACCGGTGTTTTGTCGATAATGGGTGATCCATCCGGCGACATATCCATAATCCCCCCCCAGGATCGTAGCATTTTTGCCTTTCCAATCATTGGCATCAACGTCATACCGGCCTCGGCCACATGTTCGGCCATGGGCAAATTGCCGCGCGCGGCATAGCTGGCGTAAAAATCAATATCGCCGCCGAACACCAAACCGCCTTTGTCCGATTGGCTGATGTAAAAATGGCCCATGCCATAGCTGATGACATGATCAATGACGGGTTTTAACCCTTCGGTCACAAAGGCCTGTAAAACATGGCTT
>CALFSY010000213.1 GCA_937916365.1 uncultured Jannaschia sp.
ACGCACGCCGGTTTTCAAGACCGGTGCATTCAACCGCTCTGCCACTCCTCCGCATTCAACGACGCAAGATGAATATGGTGTGTAGCAATTTCATCTGAATTGATACAAGGGGGATGTTTCACTATGGGCTATTTCTTTCGCAGTTGGGTCATCTTGTGTTAATTTAGGCGCTGTATCGTGACCACCTGCAATAGGGGTGTTTTCAGCCTGTCGTTTATCGTTCCAAAATTGATGGGGTAGGATCACTTCACGGGGGGGTTACTTTAAGGCTGGTAAATGGGCGTCCACGTGGCCATGCGGGCCCGAAACCATGTTCTTTGTTTTTTGGCATATTGGCGCGTGGCGATAATGGCCGCGTTGCGGGCCGCATCCAGTGTCATATCACCTTTTAAGTGCGCGATCAGCGCGGCGGCACCGATGGCCTTTGCCGCACCGCCTGCGGTGGGCCAATGGGGCAGGTTGGCGCGCGCCTCATCCAACGCGCCGTTGGCGAGCATGTGATCAAAACGGCGAGCAATGCGTGCGTTCAACCAATCGCGGTCTGCCTCAACCACAAAGGCCTGCGTGTGTGTCAGTGGTAGATCCGGCGGCGCGGTTTCGGCCTGCCATGCGGAAAGGGGGCGGCCCGTGGTGCGCCAGACCTCCCACGCGCGGCGGATGCGGGCGGGGTTGCGGGGGTCTATGCGTGCGGTTGCTGCGGGGTCATCGCGCACAAGTTCGGCCAAAAGCGTTTTGGGGTTTTGCGCGGTGGCGGCGGCACGAATATCCGGTGGAATGGCGGGGATATTCGCCAGCCCCTCAATCAACGCGCGAAAATAAAGCCCCGTGCCCCCCACGATAATCGGGCGGATAGGCCCGCGCAACATCGGGCGCACGGCGCGCACCCAATCCCCCACCGAATATGCGGCCTCAAACGGCACATGACCATACAGAGCGTGGGGCACCACGGCCTCATCCCGCGCGGTGGGGCGTGCGGTTAACACGCGCCACCCCGCGTAAACCTGTAGCGCGTCGGCATTGACGATAACCCCACCTTGGTGCGCGGCGATTTCCATCGCGATCGCCGATTTGCCCGACGCCGTGGGTCCCGCGATCAATACGGGGCGTTCAGCGGAAAGGGAGGCAATATCAATCACGACATTCAAAATATGTTTAGATCGGCACTGTCACCAAGAGATCCCATACAATCAGACGTTGAACCACGATGGGGTTTCGCCCTATGGTGGCCATAACACAAATCAATGCCCCACCGAAAGCGACCCATACCCCATGTCCGACGCCGCGCCTTACGCCCCGTCCCTTTCCCCGCGGTATGGGCGGGTGATGTTGAAAATATCGGGCGAGGCCTTGATGGGCCCGCAGGGGTTTGGCCTGCACCCCCCCACTGTGGAACGCATCGCCGCGGAAATCAAATCGGTTCACGATCTGGGGGTGGAAATTTGCCTTGTCATCGGGGGTGGCAATATTTTTCGCGGGCTGCAGGGGTCTGCACAGGGGATGGAACGCACAACCGCCGATTATATGGGGATGTTGGCCACGGTGATGAATGCGCTGGCCGTGCAATCCTCTTTGGAACGTTTGGGGGTTTTTACCCGCGTGATTTCGGCCATTACGATGAACGAAATCGCCGAACCCTACATTCGCCGCCGCGCGATCCGGCATTTGGAAAAAAAACGCGTGTGCATCTTTGCGGCGGGCACGGGCAACCCGTATTTCACAACCGACACCGCCGCCACCTTGCGCGCCAGCGAAATGGAGTGTGAGGCGATTTTCAAAGGCACCAAGGTTGACGGCGTTTATGACAAAGACCCAATGGTCCATCACGACGCGCAGCGTTATGATACGATCGGCTATGACGATGTTTTAACTCGGAATTTGGGGGTTATGGATGCCTCGGCCATTGCGTTAGCACGGCAAAATACGTTGCCGATTATCGTCTTTTCGCTGGATGAACCCGGGGGGTTTTGCGGTATCTTGGCCGGGCGGGGCACATACACCCGGGTGGGATGACCCCCCGCAGCGCGCAAGATACCCTGGGCGTATTACGGCCCGTGTTTGCCCGCCATGTGCTAATGACTGATCTATACAGTGTCTTTTCAATGCGATATATGCGATAGAATGGAAATATAATAAGGCCCCCATGGGGCACGGCAACATAGGATGCGGCGCACTCATGACCGAGGATTTCGATCTTGACATAGATGACCTCGAACGCCGGATGGACGGGGCGTTGAACAATCTGCGTGTGGAATTTGCATCGTTGCGCACGGGGCGGGCTTCGGCGTCGATGGTGGAGCCGGTGATGGTTGATGCCTATGGGCAACCCACACCGATCACCCAGGTGGGCACCGTAAATGTGCCCGAACCCCGCATGGTCACCGTGAATGTGTGGGATAAATCGTTGGTGGGAAAGGTGGAAAAGGCCATTCGTGACTCTGGCCTTGGGATTAATCCGCAACTGAATGGCACGATCATCATGTTGCCCATTCCCGAGCTGAACGAAGAACGCCGCCGCGAATTAACCAAAGTTGCCGCCCAATACGCCGAAAGCGCGCGCGTGGCCGTGCGCAATGTGCGCCGCGACGGAATGGACCAAATCAAAAAGGCCAAAACAAATGGAATGTCAGAAGACGACCAAAAACTTTGGGAAGCTGAGGTTCAAACCCTAACCGATGCCCATGTTGCCAAAATTGATGCGGCATTGGGCACCAAACAATCCGAGATTATGCAGGTGTAAGGGGCATCTGCAAAGCGTAGCGGCACCTATAGCAACATCTTAAGCCGGATTGATGACCCCAGGAAAATCAAAGCTATGCACACATGAGCGTGGTGTTAGGGGCGGCATCCGTTCTGGCACCACCGCAGGCAATGTGCGCGGGTTACAATATGGCAGTGTCAGGGGCGTATATCCCTGCCGCTGCATACATTGGTTTTCATCATTTTCGCGCGCAGGGCGGTTTACATCAACGTGGCTTACGCGCGTTTCTGCACGCCCATCAAGGGTAAGGCGGGTATTTGCAACCTCTTCCATTCTGGTGGGGAAACGTGCCTGTGCGTTACGCGCACACCGCCCTGCGTCGGTGTTTTTGCGGGCATAAAGCGCACCTTCGCGGTAAAACACTTGTGCCTCAACCCCCAGTGCTCTGCTGACCGCATAATCACAACTGGATGCAGGAATAATCACTGCGATCAGGGTTAGCGCTTTGAAACGGTTTCGCATGGGACAGAACACCATATGTTGTTTTGGTCGGGGGTATATACCATACGCATGGATCCTAACGCCGAATCACCATGTTAAAGTTATGGATACCATCGTGGATGCATACCCTATCGGGGGGCGGCATAACATCCACACGTTGCGTGCCGCGGGCCAATGGGCAATGCGGGATTTCAACCAACCTATACCCCCGTGGCCCCATACACTGTTGGATTGCAGCGTCGCGCGCGGGATGATTTGCATCAACCCGTTGAACAGCCGCGTTACCATTGGCGCGGCGTATGGTGCGCATTTCATAACGTTCGGGAAACTGGGCAAAGGCCGGGCGCGAACACGTGCCCAAGTTTGTGTCACGTGTCGCCAACGTAATGCCTTCAGCATAGTATACGGTAGAACTGTTATTGGCGGCATCAACAATCATCGCAGTTCCAACAACCGCCGAACACGATGACATTATAAAACACGCAATCATACATCCACTAACGTTGAAAAACCGCATCATTCCACCCCGATAACATTCGCGATCATTGACATTGATACCGTAGCGTTGCTTAAAAAAAGTCAATCAACAAATCATATGGCACCCATTGCCACATCGTGCGCCACAAAGGACAACCCCACCATGCCTGATATCACATCGCGTGCCAACCACGTGGCGATCATTATGGACGGCAACGGACGATGGGCGCAAAATCATGGGCGCCCGCGATTGGCCGGCCATCACGCAGGCGCCCGTCGGGTAAAAGAAATCATGCGTGCCTGCCCCGATTTAGGTGTTAAGTATTTAACGATATTTGCCTTTTCCACCGAAAATTGGAAACGCACCCAAACCGAAGTTGCCGGATTAATGAAATTGTTCAAACGCTATATCCGGAGCGAGGCACAGGCCCTACATGCCGAGGATGTGCGCGTGCGGTTCATCGGCGATCGTGTGCGGTTGGAACCTGCGTTGGTCGATATGATGGACGGGTTAGAAATGATGACAGCAAACAACACCGGCATCACGCTCACCGTCGCGTTGAACTATGGCGGGCGGGATGAGGTGATGCGTGCCGCACGGCGGTTGGCCCATGATGCAATCGCAGGAAAACTTGACCCGCGCCAGATTAACGATGAAACGTTTCCGCGATACCTGGATACGCACGTTTTGCCCGATCCCGATTTGGTTATCCGCACCTCGGGCGAGGCGCGAATTTCAAATTTCCTGCTGTGGCAATCGGCCTATTCAGAATATGAATTTATCGACACCCTTTGGCCCGATTTCACGGCGGAAGTATTTGCCGAAATTTTGGCGCGCTACGGTCTGCGCGAACGCCGCTTTGGCGCCATTCCGGTATGAGGGTTGTTTGACCCTGGTCCGCGATAATTTCACGGATCTTCCCATCCGGGTGATAACGGGCGGGGCAATGGCCACCATCGGTTTGGCCGCCGTTTGGGCCGGGGGTGTTTGGTTTACTGTCGCTGTGGCGGTCATTGCCGGTTTGATGGTTTGGGAATTGGCCAGCATGGCGGCAGGCCCCCCATGGCACTGTGTGGGTTTGGGCATTGCGGCGGCGGCGGGCATAGGGGCCACAACGATTTTACCGATAGAAATCATCTTACCGTTTCTTGGCTTTGTAGTGTTGGGGGGTATCGTAACACTGCGGCGGCATCAGGTTTTTTATTTAATGTTTGTGCCGCTTGTTTTGGTTGCGGCCATTGGGTTGATTTTACGCAGCGATGACATTGGATTAACGTGGATTTTATGGTTGTTTTTGGTGGTGTTGATGACAGATATTTCGGGCTATTTTAGCGGCCGGATGATCGGGGGGCGTAAATTTTGGCCAAAGATCAGCCCACAAAAAACATGGGCTGGGCTGATCGCTGGATGGATCGGGGCGGCGTGTATCGGATGGGGTTTTGCCACCATCACCGGGGTCGGCGGTGTGATCATTTTGTTATCCATTTTGTTAAGTTTGGCCAGTCAAATCGGGGATTTTGCCGAATCTGCCATGAAACGCCGGATGGGTGTTAAGGATAGTTCGGCCCTATTGCCCGGCCATGGGGGGGTTTTTGACCGGCTAGATGGATTATTGGGGGCGATTTTGGCTTTTTTAATTATGGATCATATCGTGGGTTTTTCGCATGTTAGTGGCGGATAGGATAGACGGTGGCGCGCCGCGTTAGCATTTTGGGCGCCACGGGGTCCATCGGGCAAAGCACCATTGATCTTATTGCCCGCAACCTTACAGATTACGATGTTGTCGCACTGACCGGTGGGCGCAACATTGCACGATTGGCCGATGACGCGATCCGCCTACGGGCCGATATTGCGGTTACGGCGTATGACGATTGCCTGGATGATTTGCGCGCGGCCCTTGCCGGATCGGGGGTTGTCGCGGCGGCCGGCGCACATGCGTTGGTTGAGGCCGCGGCCCGCCCCGCTGATTGGATCATGTCCGCCATTGTGGGGGCGGCGGGGTTGGCGCCGGGGTTTCAGGCATTGCGCCATGGCACAACCTTAGCGCTGGCAAACAAAGAAAGCCTTGTCGCCGCGGGCCCCTTATTGTTGCAAGAGGCAGGCACGCATAAGGCCACAATCCTGCCTGTTGATAGCGAACATTCCGGCATTTTTCAGGCGCTACAGGGCGAAGATATGTCCGCCGTCGCGCGCGTTATTATCACGGCGTCGGGCGGGGCGTTGCGCGATTGGCCGCTAGACGATTTGCCCCGTGCCACTGTGGCGGATGCCGGGGCACATCCCACCTGGGACATGGGGCAAAGGATCACGATTGATTCGGCGTCTTTGTTCAA
>CALFSY010000214.1 GCA_937916365.1 uncultured Jannaschia sp.
TGTCATCGACCAATCTACGCGCACAGGGCCTGTGGGCGCCCATGGATACCGATCTGCCCGCGCAAGATCGCATTATTTATACATAATGACCCATGCTGCCCAAGGGTTGGCGAATGATCGCATCGCGGTTAAGTTTAGCGAACAAGGGGGGAGTTTCAAACACATGGTTTCAAGGCGCGCCTTTCTAAGCGGTGTTTTTGCAAGTTTTGGCACGGCGGCCCGGGCCTTTGCACCCGAAACCTCAATCCGGCCGGTGTTGCGGCCTGGTGGCATATCCCAACGTGGTTTGCCGGATGCGGCCGATCTTGCGGCCTGGTGGCATATCCCAACGTGGTTTGCCGGATGCGGCCGATCTTATCGCCCAGGCAAACCTTGGGGGGCGTGTGGGATTTGCCGTTGCCGATGCGCAATCGGGCCAGATGGTGGAAACGTTTTTCCCCTTATTTGCCCTCCCACCGGCCAGTGTGACAAAGGTTTTGACCGGTGCATATGCGCTTGACCGCCTGGGTAGGGATTTTCGATTTCGCACGCGCTTTGCCGCCTTAGGGGCGGTAAACAATGGGCACCTTCGCGGGGACTTATGGTTGATAGGTGCGGGCGATCCTTTGTTTGATACCGATGCGTTGGTAAGGATGGTTCAAAACCTACGTGATGGGGGGATACGCACTATCACAGGGCGGTTGATGATTGCCCACGGTGCGTTGCCGCAATTTTTTGAAATTGATTCCAGCCAACCCGATCATGTTGGATATAATCCCGCCATTTCCGGATTAAATTTGAATTTTAATCGGGTACATTTTGAATGGCGCCGAACCTCAAGCGATTATTTCGTGACGATGGATGCGCGATCTGACACCATTCGCCCAACAGTCGATATGGCCCAGATGCACATCGCAAACCGTGTTTTGCCTGTCTACACCTATGATCAGCAAGGCGATCAGGATCATTGGACAGTCGCACGCGACGCATTGGGTGAAGGTGGTGCGCGTTGGCTTCCCGTGCGGCGGCCCGAGGTCTACGCCGCACAAGCCTGCCGCAGCATTCTGCATAGCCATGGTATTGCGGTGCAGGGGCTTGGATATGCCCCAACAGCGCCGGTGGATAGCGTGACGTTAACCGAACACGTCAGCGACCCATTGCCCGATATTTTGCGCGGGATGTTGCGGTGGTCCACCAATCTTACGGCTGAGGTTGTGGGCCTCCGTGCGACACAAGCCGGCGGTGTGCACCCCACGATGCTGGCGGCCTCTGCCACGGCCATGGGGGCATGGGCACAAAATAACTTAGGCCCGCATCAATCGGTTTTTGTTGATCATTCAGGGTTATCAGGGGAAAGCCGTGTTTGCCCCAAGGATATGGTGCGGGCGCTTTTGGCCGTTGGGCGAAACGATAGCGTGCGCACGTTAATGCGCACACTTACAATCGACCCCGAAGATGACGCCCCATCAAATGCAGTTCCCATAGAGGTGGTTGCTAAAACCGGCACATTAAATTTTGTATCGTCCCTTGCCGGATATATTGCCACCCCTGGGGGGCGTGATTTGGTTTTTGCAATCTTTTGTGCCGATGTGCCGCGCCGTGCGGTATTGACGCAGGCCGAGCGCGAACGCCCCGAAGGGGGGCGAACGTATACGACCCGTGCCCGGCGTTTACAACGCGCATTGATTCGGCGGTGGGTATCCGCCTATGGGTAAAAGGCGAATTAAATCGCTAAGCATTGGGTTACGCAAACGTGCAACCATGACTCAGCGATTTACAATAATGCGTCACAAAAATTGTGAGACGTTTATGTTTCAATGTGATCTTCGGTCATCATGTCATATGGGCGTGGTTCACGCGGGGGGCGACCAACCACATCTTTTAATTCATCCAGTTCGATGAAATTATCGGCCTGACGGCGCAAATCATCAGCGATCATGGGGGGTTGGCTGCGGATTGTTGAGACAACCGAAACCCGAACGCCCTTACGCTGCACCGCTTCGACAAGGGGGCGAAAATCCCCATCGCCGGAAAACAGCACGATATGATCGACATGATCGGCAATTTCCATGGCATCAACGGTAAGTTCTATATCCATACTGCCCTTGATTTTGCGACGGCCCTGACTGTCGACAAATTCTTTCGCGGCTTTGGTCACCATTGTGAACCCATTATAGTTTAACCAATCGACCAACGGGCGGATCGGCGAATAGTCATCGTTTTCCAGCAACGTGGTGTAATAAAACGCCCGTAGCAATTTGCCGCGTTGCATGAATTCTTGGCGCAACAATTTGTAGTCTATATCAAAGGCTAACGATTTGGCGGCCGCATAAAGGTTCGACCCGTCAATAAACAAAGCCAGTTTTTCGTCACGATAGAACATCAAAAATCCCTCTATTGTTGAATACCAACCAGTCTATGACTTTCCTGCGCGAAAGCCACGCAAAAATAAAACCAAGACGGTGAATCGTCTGGAAACTATATTACATGCCATGGGATGCAAGGGTTTATCACAAAAATATTGTAAATAATCCGTAACTGATACAGGCTTTTGCGGGGATGTTTGTTGACTTGAAGTTCATAAAATATGCGTTATATTACAATGTTTTACTAAGTATTTGTGTGTCAATGTGCCCCGCCTTCCATGATCGTAGGCACGTGAAGCGTCAGCCTATATGTGGCAAACCGTAGAACAAATTGGATTTATAGAAACCCTACGATAATCAGGAATAGAATAAATAAAAAATTAACCATAATATATTTGATTCCTCATTCGTTCTGATAGGTAGGTGTATCTACGCTCGATCCATCCTTTGCGTTGTCAAAGTGCCAGGCCAAAAGTGTCGCCCCATGGTGTTTTAACCAATCTCGGTGCTGTCGATGTTTCGGACAAAGTTGGCCACAAAGGGCCCAAAATCGCTGTGAATGGTTCATTTCCACTAGGTGTGCAACCTCATGCGCGGCGACATAATCCAACACACCATGCGGTGCCATGATAAGGCGCCACGAAAACATCAAATCACCTTTTGCTGAACAACTGCCCCATCGACTGCGTGTATCGCGCAGCGTCATCCGCCCCACTGTTCGGCCCAATATTGTGCTATGTGTATCCACCGCCGCGGCCAAGCGCGCACGTGCCATTGTAATCAGCAACGCTTTGATGCGTGATCCTTGGCGTGGTCCGTTTGGCACAGTAATTTTGCCATCCTCAAACGTTGCGGCGCGCCCCGATCCGGCCAGGATTGGATATAAAACACCGTGAATTGGTAATTTGGCGCCGATGTGCGCGATCTGCGCCTTGGGGGTTTGCCTTAAATGTTTACGCAACCATGCTTCGCGTGTGTGCAAAAATTCTATGGCCGCGTCCTTTGATGCCCAGGCGGGCAGGCTTAGGCTTACCCGGCCATCCATGCGGGACACCCGCAGCGCATAGCGTTTTGCGCGGGCGTTGTGGTGTATCATCACCTCGACCGGTGGATTTCCAGGCAGGACATGGGTTGACATGAGCGGCTTTGCCACAAAATAGTTCCTTCTAAACAAAAGATGGGTTGAACCAGTTTATAAAAATCGTAGCGGAAGATCGCTATGGGCTTTATGATATGGCACACCCAATCATTTCGTAGTTTTAATCAAAGGGGACAGTATGCCCAAGGAAGAATGGGGCGTCAAACGTGTTTGCCCAACCACCGGAAAGCGATTCTATGATTTAGGCCGTGATCCTATCATCAGCCCCTATACGGGCGAAGTTGTGGTTTTTGAGGTTGAAAAAGGCGGTCGTGGTTTGGTTGCCGATACATCCGCCAAGATGAAAGCCAAAGATAGCGAAGACGAAGATGATGTCGTTGTGATCGATGATGGTTTAGAAACAGATGATACCGATGTAAGCATTGATGACGATAGCGTCGATCTTGAAGAAGATGACGTTTTAGAACAAGATGATGATAGCACAGTATCACTAGACGATTTGGCCGATGTGGCGCGCGACGAAGACGATGCCTCATAAACTATGACGGCACAGAGATTGGTTTATAAGGCATGTCCCCTGCGCTGGTGCGATGTAACGGTGATTGTAACGCACCCGTGTGACGTGTCCCTTTGCGCGGCTTTTTGCCACAATCACCCAAAAGCGGCGCGGAAACAGTCATAAATATAATTTGCCTAAATAGACTTTTCGCATCTTTGCGTCCCTTCTTACAAAATGTGTCCATAAATAGCCGCATGACAAATGAGGAAATCTTGCCTAGATTTGTATATGAAATCTGTAAAAAATGGTCTTAATGCACATAATGCAAGAGGTGTTTGGGCCAAGGTGGACCCCCCGCACAATAAGCCCAAAGATCAAAGATAGGAGAGTATAGTATGGACGGAGCTTCGACCCCCGGTGGGAAATGTCCGGTGGCCCACGGCCCCACGGGAAGTTTAGCCAACGCAGGTTGGTGGCCGAACCAGTTGAACCTGAATATTCTGCGCCAGAATTCAGAGCTTTCTAATCCGATGGGTGACGGGTTTGATTATCGCACGTTATTCAAAAACCTTGATTTAGCAGCCGTCAAAGCCGACTTGCACGCCTTAATGACCGATAGTCAGGATTGGTGGCCCGCCGACTATGGCCATTATGGGCCTTTGTTTATTCGCATGGCATGGCATTCGGCGGGCACCTACCGTGTGCAAGATGGGCGTGGGGGGGGCGCATCAGGCACGCAGCGTTTTGCACCTTTGAATTCTTGGCCCGACAATGGCAATTTGGACAAAGCGCGCCGTTTGCTTTGGCCAATCAAACAAAAATATGGCGCACAGTTATCTTGGGCCGATTTGATGATTCTGGCCGGGAATGTTGCGCTTGAATCGATGGGGTTCAAAACCATCGGTTTCGCGGGTGGGCGCGCGGACGTTTGGGAACCCGAGGAAGACATATATTGGGGCCCTGAAACGCAATGGTTAGGCGATGAACGGTATAATGGGGATCGCGACCTGGCCGATCCGTTGGCCGCCGTGCAAATGGGTTTAATTTATGTGAACCCAGAAGGCCCCAACGGCACCCCCGATCCCGTTGGTTCGGGTCATGATGTGCGCGAAACCTTTGCCCGCATGGCGATGAACGATTACGAAACAGTTGCGTTGGTTGCAGGCGGACACACATTTGGCAAAACCCATGGCGCAGGCGATGCCGCATTGGTGGGCCCCGAACCCGAAGGCGCCCCAGTGGCGGCAATGGGTTTAGGTTGGATCAGCACACATGGCAGCGGCAAGGCGGGTGACGCCATAACCAGCGGCATCGAAGGGGCGTGGAAACCAAACCCCACAACTTGGGACATGGGATATTTGACTGTATTGTTCAAATATGATTGGAAATTGGTCCAAAACCCCGCAG
>CALFSY010000215.1 GCA_937916365.1 uncultured Jannaschia sp.
CATCGAAACCTGCAGCCTCGCACAATTTAACGGCCTCTCGCGTGCGGCGTGCCACACCGCCGGTCTGCGCCATGGATGGCGAGGGGCGGATAAACGCCCTTGGGTGTCGGCTTAACCGATCCATCCGCGTTTTATCGCCCAGGATTGATCCCCCCGACACCTCCGATGAGGGATCAACAGCCAATACTGCCACGGTTAATCCGGCCTCGATCAAAGTCATGCCAAAGGCATCGATAAATGTTGATTTCCCCACCCCGGGGGCACCGGATAATCCGATGCGCAACGCCTGCTGGTCATTTTCGCGCAACCGATCTAGCAATGCCGTTGCCTGTATACGATGGTCTGCCCGCGTGCTTTCCACCATGGTAATCGCACGGGCCAACGCACGGCGATCACCCGCCAAAAGATCAGCGGCAAGAGTATCAATAGAAACGTCTGGATCAGTCATGGCAAAGGCCGATAGTTTATCAACACGACGATATGCGTGGCCCCATGATTAAATGGTGGATAATGCGGCATTGGCAAAGCTATTTGTCACATACACCATAACTTTTGCCCATACCCCACCAGGGTGCGACACTTATCTTTAATCCTAAATCTTGCGGGAAAACCTGCATAAAACCATAGGATAGAGATGGAAATCACATTGCACTTTTCCTAATATCCACACTTGGATAAGATATACAAATATTCCCATTCGGGTGAATCATGTTCGCACCGTGCGGCACGTGCATGGCATAACAAAAGGTCTATCAAATGACAAAATTCGGGAGCAGTCAGCCCGTAACCCGGCTTGAAGATACGCGGTTTCTGACCGGACAGGGCCGATATATTGACGATACGGCCCCAAAAGGCGCGTTATATGCTTATGTGTTGCGCAGCCCGATGGCCCACGGCGTTATCGAAGCGCTTGATACCCGCGCTGCACAGGACGCCGAAGGCGTGCATTTGATTTTAACCGCCGCTGATTTTGACGCGGCGGGTGTGGCCAACAGTATGCGTGCATCCACAGTCAAAAACCACGATGGCACCCCCGCGGCGGCACCCGTGCGCCCGATTCTGGCCAATGGGCGCGTGCGTTTTGTGGGCGAGGCCGTGGCCTTTGTCGTGGCGGATACATTAGCCCAGGCCAAGACGGCCGCCGAAATGATCGAACTTGACCTAAGCGATTTACCAACAAAGATGGACATCGCCCCGGGCGGCGCGGTTTTGCACCCCGAAGCGCCCGAAAACGTGGCCTACGATTGGGCGACCGGCGATGAGGCAGCCACCGAAACCGCGCTGGCAGGGGCCGCGCATGTTGTGCGGCTGACCACGCACGACAATCGCATTATTGCCAATAGTCTGGAACCCCGCGGATGTTATGCCGAATTGGAAAATGATCGTCTGCATTTGGCAATAACGGGCCAAGGGGTGTGGGATATAAAGGCCGACCTGGCCACATGGTTTGGCGTGGCGGCAGATACCGTGCGCGTGACCACACCGGACGTGGGCGGCGGATTCGGCATGAAGGGCGCGGCCTATCCAGAGTATTTTATCTGTGCGTTGGCGGCAAAACAGTTGAACCGCACCGTGCGCTGGATGTCTGATCGTAGCGAAGCAATGTTGTCTGATAACGCGGGCCGCGATTTGGATGTGACCACAACGCTTGGGTTTGATGGGGATTATAAATTGGTCGCATATCGATGCGATAGCATATCAAACCTTGGGGCCTACAATTCCGAATTTGGGCAAGGCATACAATCGTTGCTATTTTCACGCGTGTTAACCGGGCCATACGATATTCAAACCGTGTTTATGCGCAACCGCGCCGTTTACACCAACACCACACAGGTTGACGCCTATCGCGGGGCCGGGCGGCCCGAGGCGATCTATGCATTGGAACGTGCGATGGATTATGCTGCACGGCAGCTTGGGGTTGATCCCATGACCCTGCGCCGCAAGAATTTCATTGATGCGGCACAGTTCCCCTATCGCAATGCCACAGGCGAACTTTACGATGTGGGCGATTTCAATCGCGTATTAACCCGCGCCGAGGCAGAGGCCGACATGACAGGTTTCGCCACCCGCCGCGCGGCGGCACAGGCGCGCGGCAAATTGCGTGGATTGGGCATTTGTTATTACGTCGAAAGCATCTTAGGCAGCCCCGATGAAACGACGACCATTGAAATCACCCAAACCGGCGCCACGATTTATGTTGGCACACAATCCAATGGTCAGGGGCACGAAACTGTGTATGCGCAGCTTTTGCATGATCAAACCGGCCTACCGCTTGATACAATTCGCGTTGTGCAGGGCGATAGTGACCGCATTGCCACGGGGGGCGGCACGGGGGGGTCCCGATCTGTTACGGTGCAAGGCACGGCAATTCGCGCCACCGGTGCCGCGGTGTTACATCAACTGCAAGGTTTTTTAGAGGACACTATGGGTGTTAACGACCTGACATTCGATGCGGTCGAGGGCGTTTTCCGCTCTCCGGGGTCGAATGTGGTTGTGACGCTGCTAGAGGCTGCGCAAAAGGCGCGTGATTCCGGCAATGCCGACGTGTGTGCGGCAACGCAAACCACCACGCTGCCTGGCCGGTCTTACCCGAACGGGTGTCATATTGTAGAGGTCGAAATCGACGCTGAGACGGGCCAAACCCGTGTTGATCGCTACACCGTGGTTGATGACTTTGGCAACTTGATGAACCCGATGTTAGCCGAAGGTCAGGTGCACGGCGGTGTGGTGCAAGGGATTGGTCAGGCCATCACCGAACATGTGGTCTACGACACCGAAGGTCAGCTTTTGACCGCAACCTTTATGGACTATGGTATGCCACGGGCCGACGATGCGCCCTTTGTGGCATTTTATACTGAACCCGTGCCATCAACGGCCAATCCCCTGGGCATGAAAGGGTGTGGTGAGGCAGGCACAGTGGGGGCCTTGGCCGCCGTGGCAAACGCCGTGCAGGATGCACTGTGGCCGTTGGGCATTCGGCAGGTTGATATGCCGTTCACCCCATCCCGCGTTTGGGCCATGTTGCAAGATGGTAAGGCGATTGCGGCGGAATAAATAGGCCTGCGCAGGTTGCTTGCGTAGCCACGATTCACTGGGGTCTGGCCCATCAACCACTGCGGAATATCGCTAAACCTCCCCTCGCAAAATCGCGCGCGCATGTTTTGGCATGGGGGGTTCGTGCGCGGCAAGTGACAGTGTATCTAAGGCAGCCACAAATTTTTTGGCGGCGGCAAATGAACGTTCTATGCGTGGCACGGCATACTTTACTATGGTGGGCGGTAACATAAGTTGCCGATCATGTGCCAATTTTACAATCACCGCCCCCAATAGCGCATCATCTGGCGGGGCCAAATGCAACAACGCAGTCTGCACCAGGCGGCTGCTGAGGTCAGGCAGGGTTATGCCCCATCTTGCGGGCGCACAACGCGCCGTGAACAGCAACGGCGCCTGGCGATCCAACAGCGCGTTGTGCAGGTGAAACACATGGGTTTCCACCAATCTATCGCGTGCAATATGATCTGCGTCCTCTAAGATTACCGCCGATGCTTCGATAAGGGATGACAGATCGGCCTCGGTCAATTTTGCCGCTGTTATGATGCGCGCCCCGGTCTGCGCGGCCCAGATGTGGGCCAAATGTGTTTTACCGGCGCCTTCCGCCCCCGTTAGAATCATTTTGCCCAA
>CALFSY010000216.1 GCA_937916365.1 uncultured Jannaschia sp.
CGATCCATGCAGAGCCTTTGGTGCGCCTTGCAGAGCAATACCTGCGCAAAGGGTCAAAAGTCTGCGTCGAGGGCCAGCTACAAACCCGAAAATGGCAGGATCAATCAGGCCAAGATCGATATAGCACAGAGGTTGTTTTGCAAGGGTATGACGGCACCCTAACAATGCTCGACGGGCGGGGGAATGACAGCGGCCCACCCGCATCCGATGGTGGGCGCGGGTATGGCAATGATCGTGGCGCCTACGATGATGGGCCCGGGATGGGCGGCGGATCAGCATCCGGACCCCAAGGCCACACCGCAGATATTGATGATGAAATCCCGTTTTGAACGTGGACTGCATTTTCATAATACCGCATCTTGGTTGTGCATATTGCCCTAAAATAGTGTATCTTACTTGGCCTAAATAGAACGGGCGCCGTATAATTGCACATCGGTAAAATAATTTTCCAATGGCCAAAAAATATAGCATGCATCCAATGAACCCCACCTATGCCACAACCATGGCCCCACCAGTGATGGAGGCGCGCCGTTGGATAGAGGGCAAAACATTCCCTACCTCACGGCCATTGATAAATCTTAGCCAGGCTGCGCCGCTTGACCCGCCTCCGGCCCCACTGGCCCAGGCCATGGCCGAAGCGGTTATGACCAACCCCGCCACGCATCATTATGGCCCCGTTTTGGGTCTACACGAATTGCGGGCAGAATTGGCCATGCAATGGGCCGCAACCTATGGTGGCACAATCGAACCGCGCCACGTGGCGATTACCGCCGGATGCAATCAAGCATTCACAGCGGTGATGTCATCCATCGCAGGCGCGGGCGACGCGGCTATTTTACCGCTACCTTATTATTTCAACCATAAAATGTGGCTGGATATGACGGGTGTGCACTGTATCACGTTGCCAACAGATGATGATTTGATCCCTGATCCAGAACGCGCGGCCGCCTTGATAGGCGATAAAGTTAAGGCGATTGTGCTGGTCACCCCCAACAATCCGTCCGGGGCGGAATACCCTGCGCATATTATGCGCGCATTTTTCGATCTGGCCCGTGACCGGGGGGTGGCCTTGGTGGTGGATGAAACGTATCGTGATTTTCATTCGCTATCCGGGGCACCCCACGATCTGTTTACAACCCCGGATTGGGGCGACACGTTGATTCATCTATATTCATTTTCAAAGGCTTACCGGTTGCCCGGGCATCGGGTAGGGGCGATTGTGGCCAATACGGCACGGTTGGCGGCGGTGGAAAAATTTCTTGATACTGTCGCAATCTGCCCCCCAATGATCGGACAAATTGGGGCGCTCTGGGGGCTTCAAAACCTTAGGGATTGGTTGGCGGCGGAACGGCGCGAAATTCTTGCGCGGCGGGCGGCAATAATGCAAAATATGGCGCGTTTATCCGATTGGCAGTTATTGGGATGTGGGGCTTATTTTGCCTTTGTGCGCCATCCATTTGCGCGCCCATCTTCCCAAATTGCGCAAGATATGGTGGGGGCGGCGGGGCTTTTGACCCTGCCTGGCACGATGTTTGGGCCCACCAAAGCCCAAGCTGGAACAGGGCAGGCTGAAACCACCCTACGCCTTGCCTTTGCCAATGTTGATCGCGCCGGGTTAGCCGATGTTGTAAATCGCCTTGAACACTTGGATTTATAACGACGAGTTACGGGCTACACCCTTGCCCGATCCCGCCTAAGCCCGTAAACATCATGTCACACAACCCTAATGCCCCCGAAATGGATCGCTGCACACCATTTTAATCGGCGGAAAAGGACCACATTATATGGCACAATCGCCCCGAAAATCCAAAAACAACATTTTTGTGTGGGCGATGCTGGGCCTATTGGCCATCGCGCTGGCGGGCACGGGGATTGGTGGATTTGCGGGTGGAACAAATCGGATTGGATCAGTGGGCGATGTTGTAATCACCACCGATGATTATGCGCGTGCGTTACAACAAGAATTGCTTGCCTTAACTCGCCAAACGGGGCAGCCTATCACACTGGCGGATATGATTGGCCAGGGCCTTGATCAAGCGATTTTGCGCAATCTTGTGGCACGCGCGGCACTTACCGGCGAAACACAGGCGCTTAATATGTCGCTTAGCGATACACAGGTCGCGCAACAAATCCGCAGTATCCCCGCATTTCAAGGATTAGACGGCGCGTTTGATGCCACGGCCTATGAATTGGAATTGTCGCAAAGCGGGCGCACCGCCGCAGAATTCGCGCAAGAAATCCGCGACGCCACCGCACGATCATTTCTGCAACTTGCGGTTGCGGGGGGGATTACAGCCAATTCTGAATTGTCCGAAACCTTTGTCGCGTATCAAGGGGAACAGCGCGATTTTTCCATGCTGATATTAACCGCCGATGATTTGGCCACCCCCCTGCCCAATCCAACCGCAACGGATTTACAAACGTATTATGAGGCACAGCCCGAACGTTTTACGCGCCCGGCGGCGAAACAAATTACCTATGCCTGGATAACGCCCGCTTTGATCATGGACGATGTCACGGTGGATGAAACCGCCTTACGCGCCCTTTACGCTGATCGTCGCGATTTATACGTGCAACCCGAACGACGCCTGTTAGAAAGACTTATCTTTTTAGATATGGCCGAGGCACAATCCGCCTTTGACTCTATCATCGCCGGTGAAACAGATTTTGACGCGCTGGTTGCGGCGCGGGGCTTAACATTGGATGACATAGATATGGGAGATGTCGCGCGTGACGATTTGCCCCCCGCAACGGCGGATGCAATTTTTGCCGATAACGAAACCGACATCATCGGTCCCTTGGACAGTGCACTGGGCCCTGCCCTGTTTCGCATTAACGCTGTGTTGGAACCCAACACCATCACCTTTGATGACGCGCGCGCAGAGCTGCGCACCGAATTGGCCGAAGATGCCGCGCGCCGGATGATCGCCGATATGCGCGAGGCGATTGACGATCTGTTGGTTGGCGGCGCCACCTTGGAAGAGCTTGGCCAAGATACCAACCTGGCTTTGGGCACAATCGCGTATTCGGGCACCCCACTGGAAGATCCGATTGCCGCCTATGATGCGTTTCGCGCCGCGGCCGATGTGGTGGCAGAAGGCGATTTCCCCGAAATAATGGAATTGTCTGATGGCGGGCTTTTTGCCTTGCGCCTGGATAGGATTGTGCCCGAAACCCTGCCCCCCCTAGCAGAGATTGAGGATGAGGTTACCGCCGCCTGGCAAGCCACAGCCCTGCGTGAGGCCTTGACCACCCAAGGGGAGAGCTTGATAGAAGCCATAAACCAAACCACAGATTTGGAAACCTTGGGCGAGATTGCAATAGAACGCGGCATAAGGCGCCAGGATTTTATACCCGACACCCCCCCAACATTGGTGGCACAGGTTTTTCAGTTGGACACACCAGGGAATGCAGTGTTGATCCCCGGGGCCGACCGTGCCGTTATTGTGCGGCTTGACGCCGTGCATCCCATCGCACGCGATGCACCTGATACCACGCTTTTGCTGGAATTTGCCGAGCAAAGCATCGCGCAATCTATGGCCCAAGATGTATTTGAGGCCTATGGCCAAGCATTGGAACGCGACGCCGGTATTCAACTTAACCGTTCGGCGATTGATGCGGTTCATGCACGGTTTCCATAAAAATGGTTCCGTCGCCTGATTTTGACACGTTCGCCAAAGGGTGGGAGGCCGGAAAAAACCAGTTGGTTTATACCCGCTTGGCCGCTGATTTAGACACACCTGTTTCGGTTATGATGAAACTAGCCGATGCCGGACGGGATTCATTTGTGCTCGAATCGGTCACGGGGGGCGAGGTGCGCGGGCGGTATTCAATCATCGGCCTAAAACCCGATTTGATTTGGGAATGCCACGGACGCACCAGCCGGATTAACCGCACGGCCCATTATGACCGCGCGGCATTTCACCCCTGTATTGAGCCGCCCCTAACGGCATTACGCGCATTATTGATTGAAAGCGCGATTGATATGCCCGCCGATTTACCCGCCGCGGCGGCGGGACTGTTCGGATATTTAGGGTATGATATGGTGCGCCTGGTTGAAACTTTGCCAAATGGCAACCCAGATCCGCTAAACCTACCTGACGCTGTTTTGATACGCCCGTCAATTATCGCGGTTTTAGACGGGGTAAAGGGCGATGTCATTATTGTATCCCCGGCCTGGATTCAATCCGGCCTATCGGCCCGCGCCGCTTATGCCCAAGCGGCCGAACGGGTTTCAGACGCCTTGCGTGATTTGAATCGCACACCCACCACCGCACGCCGTGAAATGGGTCTGCCGCGCGATACCACCGCGCCTGTGTCAAATTTTTCCAAACCTGATTATCTGGCTTCCATTGCACGGGCGAAGGAGTACATCCGTGCCGGTGATATTTTTCAGGTCGTGCCCTCCCAACGTTGGCGGCAAGCATTTTCCGAACCGCCATTCACGCTTTACCGCGCGTTGCGGCGCACGAATCCGTCGCCTTTTATGTTTTTCTTTAATTTTGGGCCGTTTCAGGTGGTGGGTGCATCGCCCGAAATCTTGGTGCGCGTGTTTGATGGTCAGGTAACAATCCGCCCTATCGCCGGCACCCGCCCACGTGGCAGCACACCAAAACAGGACAAAGCATTTGAAGTCGACCTGATGTCCGATGAAAAAGAGCTGGCCGAACACCTAATGCTGCTAGATCTTGGGCGCAACGATGTGGGCCGCGTGGCAAAAATTGGCAGCGTGCGCCCAACCGAAGAATTTATTGTCGAACGATATTCGCACGTTATGCACATCGTATCAAATGTAGTGGGGGATTTGGCCGACGATCACGATGCCTTATCGGCCCTTTTGGCCGGTTTGCCCGCCGGCACCGTATCAGGCGCCCCAAAAATCCGTGCCATGGAAATCATTGATGAGCTAGAGCCGGAAAAACGCGGCGTTTACGGCGGTGGCGTTGGTTATTTCTCGGCACAGGGAGACATGGATATGTGCATCGCGCTGCGCACGGCGGTTGTAAAGGATGGTCAACTTTATATTCAGGCAGGCGGTGGCATTGTGCACGACAGTGATCCCGAAGCAGAATTTCAAGAAACAGTGAACAAGGCCCAGGCCCTGCGCCGTGCAGCGGCCGATGCAGGGCTTTTTACCGATGACACCACGGGTCATCGTAGCAATCGATGATATTATAGCCACCGCCGTTCAGCCCATAAATGGGCATCTATGGCTACGGACGGGTGGAACCCTCATCGTTTTGGGGGGGTAACAGCGGCGCATCATCGCGAAACCCGGCGGCCCGTGCGGTGGACAATGCCGTGGGAATAGCACGCGCCGCATGTTCCAACGCCTGCGCGATCACGGCCCCATTCACCGCAGCCCCCATCGCATCAACCACAATCACAATATCGTCCAGCACATCGCAGGTGGCCGTGATTGATGGCGGCACAGGATTATTATTCCCCTCCCCCTGCGGCGTAGGCACAGCGGGAAGTTCGCGACCATCCGAACAGGTAGTGGGATCGACAACATTCATGATAACGACAGTGACCATGGGGCCATTGGTGGGGCTATCACCCCCTGCGGGGGGTGTATCATTCAGGCTTGCGGTGACTTGTGGCACCGGCTCCCCTCCAATGATCAAGGTAAAATCCTGGGCCGTGGTGGCGGATGAGGCTGTGTCTGGCGGCGGCACAGCCGCAGCATCGGCGTTGTCCACTAGGGTATCCGAACCGCCCTCTTCTGCCTGTGAGGGTCCGGTTGGTTGATCCTGTGATTGCGCATCAGCGGCTTCATTCAATCCAGCGGTGTCTTCGGATTCGGGCGCGTCCGGCGCATTTGCCGCCTGCGCTGTCACCGGCACAGGGGGCGCCTCTGCCCCGCTATCTTGCGTTTGTATTTGCCTTTCCTCCCCGCGGGGCGGCAATGGCAGACTTAATGACGCAGCAGCTAAAATCACGCTGGATACCACGCATCCCAAAATGATTCCTGTGATGAACCCACCACCCATGATTGGCCTCTCTATTTTTATGCCACCTTAATTGTTGTTGGTGCCTGTGTTACAGATGCCTTCGTATACTCTTAGGCAATGCCGATCATCCCAAAATACATAAGAAACTGCCATATGGGTTTATCCCTGCGCCATGACTTTGACACGGTCTATAACTTAGGTATTGATCCATTTACTTTGGTCTAAAATACCAGGCGATGCAATGCTGCTGCTGATCGATAATTATGACAGTTTCACCTATAATCTTGTCCATTATTTGGGCGAATTAGGGGCGCAAACGCGCGTCGTGCGCAATGATTCGATCACTGTGCAAGACGCGATTGCCATGGCACCGGATGCCATTGTGCTAAGCCCAGGGCCCGGCACACCGTCACAGGCGGGCATATGCCTGTCGCTGACGCGGGCGGCGGTGGGCGCGGGCGTGCCTGTGTTGGG
>CALFSY010000217.1 GCA_937916365.1 uncultured Jannaschia sp.
TCTCTACCTTGACAATGGCGCGGAATATAAATGGGCCGAAATGATCGGGGGGTTTACGCAGCTTTCCAAGCTGACAGAGGGGGCGTTTTCGATCCACGATGATTTTGGCACGGACGCGCAGGTGCGCGAACGTGTGATGGGCGCGCGCGAGGCGGTGGTGCGGTCTTTGGCATATAACGCAAAGGGCAAACCAAAGATCGAAGGCGCGTTTGGCAACATCGAGCAGGTTCACTTTGCGCTGCTGCCTGGGTGGACCGATGGGGACCGGATGTCCAAGAAAACCCATGCCAAGGGCAAAGACCCTGCGGCGTTTCCTGGCACGAGCGATGATTTCCTAGAGGCCGCCAGCACGATGTTGGAATGGTATCACAAACGCCCCCAACGCGGACGGTTGGACGGCAAAAGCCCCAATGAGGCCCTGCGCAGTTTTGTCGATCGCGGTTGGGGTAAGACGACCCTGGCCAACGGGGATGTGTTGTCGCTGGCCTTTGCCGAAGAGGTGACGCGCGTGCCAAAATCAGGGCGCGTGAGTTACAAATCCCGCCACGGCGATACCACGTATTTCTATGCCGATGAATTATTGGCCATTCAGCATCCGGTCACGTTGCGGGTGCCCGCCTATAGGCCGGAATTTGTATTTTGTTTTGACGGCGAAACGTTTCTTTGCATCGCGCGCCCCGAACGGATGTTTGGTGTGTTGGACCGCGCGGGCGCGGAAGAGTTGGGGCGGCGCAAAAAGGTGCATTTGCGCGAGATTGCACGACTGGCCAAACATTGTGCGCTGCTTGATCTGGTGGAAGAGACCGCCCGCCACAACCGCCACCTGGCCGATGCGCCCGAGGCCCCCGTGGCCACAACGGTGCGCGTGGAAGAACTAGAAGACATGGCCCGTCGCATTGATGACATGAAGTGCGATGAGATGGGGCCGCGCGATCCAGGTCCGGTTTTGGATCAATGGGGTGTCTGTGACCCCCAACAAAGCAAGTTTATTCAAGATGAAACCACAGAGGGCACATAAGATGGCAGATTATGTTGTGACGGCGGACATGCAGCGGGCAGAGGCCATGGTGGCCAGTGTTTTAAGCAGCATGGATGCGCGGATTGGTCAAATCACCGGCGCCAGCGGCACGGGCAAAACGGCGGCGGGCAAGTGGCTGTCGCAGCGTTTTGATGGGGTGCGTGTGTGCGCCATTCATGGCTTGACGCCTGGGGTGCTTTTGCAATCGGTTGCGCGGGGATTTGGGTTGACTGTCAAGTTTGGCCAGATCGGGGTTGCGCAGGTGATTGAGGTTTTGGCCCCCGTGGTGCGCGATCGCTTGATTGTGGTGGACGAGGCCAACCACCTGTCCTGGCAATGTTTGGAGGCGCTGCGTTATTTGCCCGATGAGCATAACGCTGCATTGGTTTTTACCGGCACGCCGATTTTCACCGAAACCTTATCAAAGGCGCAAAATCGCGTGTTAATGGCGCAGCTTGTGCGCCGGATCGGGGCAAAGCGCGTGGTGTTTGATGCGCTGGGGTTAGAGGCGATCGGCGAGTATGTCATCGGCCCGCGTTTTGGAGAGGTCAACAAGACCATCGCCAAAAAATTTCAGACCTATTCGGGTGGCTATTGGGGCGAGGCGGTCGAATTGGCCGATGCCTGCGCGCGGATCATGGCGCAAAATCAGCAACAGAAATTGACCGAAACAATCGTGGA
>CALFSY010000218.1 GCA_937916365.1 uncultured Jannaschia sp.
TGCATCGCTTACCCACGGGGGCGTGCGTCGTCAACCAAAGGACTGTTGATGCAAAACAATGTTGTTTCCCCGTTTCATGCGTTACCGCCGGTTGTTGTGGCGTTGGCCGTTATCATTGGCGGGTTAGAGGTAATGTTTCAGGCCGCAACGCTTGGCGTGCTTGGCGGGCAGGGGGGCGTTGGTTGGCGGATCGCGGCGATGCAGGATTATGGTGTATTTGAAGAAATTGCCGCGTTTATGTGGGAAAACCGCGTTTATCCCGTTCGCCATCTTGTGCGCTTTGTTACATATCCGTTGATTCATGCCGGTGCTGTGCATGCGATTTTTGTTATCGTTTTGATCCTGGCCATGGGTAACATGGTGGGGCGCGCATTTTCCCCCCTGGCGTTTTTGGTGATTTTTTTCGCATCCAGCATTGGGGGCGCGTTAGGGTTTGTGGTTATTCTAAATGATGCCACGCCTCTTATCGGGGGGTATGCGGGCGTTTATGGATTGATCGGGGCATTTACGTTTCTGTTGTGGGCAAACCTGGCCCAACGCGGCGGAAACCAATATCAAGCGTTTGCTTTGATTGGGGCATTATTGGCGGTGCAGCTTATTTTTGGAATTATCCAAGGCGCGTTCGGCGATGTTGTTGCAGAAATGATTGGTTTCACCACCGGGTTTTTATTGTCTTTCATCGTTAGGCCAGGCGGCGGTCAGGATTTATTGGCAAAACTTCGCAGCCGATAATCACCCCCAGATTAGGTAGCGCGGATGATAGATTTGGTGTCGTTGCGATTGAACGACCGCGCCTGTGCGCCGATTTGTTGAAAACTAATGGTTCATCCGCCCCGCATTCAACAGCAGTAAATTTTCCATCACTAGGGCTTTTGCAAATGATTCCTTTGCTTTAATATCTTAGGATAATTGTTGTTCGTATTGCCATGTGATGTGGTGTAAAATAACAAACAGGCGGACACCAAAACAAAGAGGCGGAGGTTCCAAAATAATGACTGCGCGACGTTTCACCGCCGTTGTGGCGATGATGCTGATGATTGTGGGGGCCGATGGGCACGCCCAAGAAGATTCAACAAATCAGGTCAATGTCGAAACAGACTGGTCCGTTTTTGTTGAAGACGATCCCACCCAATGTTGGATCGTTTCCGCCCCGCGCGAAACGGAAAATACCCGTGATGGGCAGGTTGTTTCGGTAAACCGTGGTGAGATCTTGTTGTTTGTTAGTTTTTGGCCCACCGAAGATCGCATAGGCGAAGTGTCGTTTACCGGTGGGTATCCCTTTGCCCAAGATTCAACAGTAACACTGCAGATTGGTGATACGAATTTTGAGCTGTTTACCGAGGGCGAAATGGCCTGGGCCGCCAATACAGAGGAAGACGCGCGCCTGATTACCGCCATGCGCGGTGGGTCTGAGGCGGTTTTGGTGGCGCGGTCGACCCGTGGCACGCGAACCGAAGATACATTTTCGTTATTCGGATTTACCGCAGCGTTTGAAGACGCCGAGGCGCGGTGCTCAAACTAGCCTACCCATTGTGAAAATTTATAACTTTGGGTTTGGTGGCATAATTTTGTGCGCATGGGATAAAAACAAAACATGATTGCCCATGCCCCCATAACGCAGGATGTTGTAACACTCCCCCGTGTGCGGCCTGACGGCCCCATAAATTTGGTTGGGTTGACGCGGGAAAATTTGCGCGCGGCCTTAATTGCGGCCGGCACGCCACAAGCACAATCTGCCATGCGGACCAGCCAAATCTGGCAATGGGTTTACCAATGGGGTGTGCGCGATTTTAACGCAATGACCAACCTATCCAAAGATTATCGTGCGTGGTTGGGTCAGCGTTTCATTATCGGTCTGCCTCAAATCGTCAAACGTGACATTTCCAATGACGGCACGCGAAAATATTTGATGCGGGTGGCAGGTGGTCACGAGGTTGAAACTGTCTATATCCCCGAACAAGACCGTGGCACGTTATGCATTTCCAGCCAGGTTGGATGCACATTGACCTGTTCGTTTTGCCATACCGGAACGCAGCGATTGGTGCGAAACCTAACGGCGGATGAAATCATCGGGCAGGTTATGGTTGCCCGCGATGATGTGCACGATTGGCCACGCCGCGGCGAAGGCATGGGCGAACGCCCACGTTTGATTTCCAACATCGTTCTCATGGGGATGGGAGAGCCACTTTATAATTTCGATAATGTGCGCGATGCGATGAAGATTGCGATGGACGGCCAAGGTATCAGCCTTAGTCGGCGGCGAATCACATTATCGACCTCGGGCGTTGTGCCAAAAATTGCCCAAACTGCCAAAGAAATTGGATGTATGTTGGCCGTTAGTTTCCATGCCACCACCGATGCGCTGCGCGATCGGTTGGTGCCAATTAACCGAAAATGGCCTATTAACGACCTTTTAGAGGCACTTAGAGCATATCCAAAGGCGTCGAATTCCGAACGAATCACGTTTGAATATGTCATGTTAAAGGGTCTAAACGACAGTGATGTCGATGCCCGCAGGCTGGTATCATTGATTTCCGGCATCCCTGCTAAAATTAACCTAATTCCATTCAACGAATGGCCAGGCGCGCCGTATCAACGATCTGATTGGGCCAGAATCGAGCGATTCGCCGACATTGTTTACAAAGCAGGTTACGCCAGCCCCATTCGCACGCCGCGCGGCGAAGACATTATGGCAGCATGTGGGCAGCTTAAATCCGCAACCATACGGGATCGTGCCACAAAAAGCGCGCGTTAACCATTAAAAAATCTTTATAATCCCATGTGCAAGATAAAAAAAGCGGCCCAAATTTGGGCCGCTTTTGTAGAATTCGTATCTAGCACGATTAGTCGTTTGCAGCAACAGCAGCAGCAATAAGAATGATCGCCAAGATCGGGACCAGAATACCACCGGCCGAAGACCGCGCGTCATCTTCAATGATGACAGGCGATACAACAGGCGCTGGTTCAACGGTGCCACCAGCAAATGCACCAGTTGCAACAACTGACAAAGCGGCGGCAAGAGCGAGTTTTTTCATAACTTCCTCCAAGATAAGACCCATTTTACGCATCATTGCGCAGGTTTTGGAACATCAAAACTGTACCTAGCACGATCTTTTAAGCAGCAATAATCTGCGATTGCAATGCTAGCGAAATCATCTGGAAACCAAGAAGACGAAGATGTCGTCAAATAAGCAACACTTTTATGCCATATGTGCTGGCCTGCCAAAAGCACATGGGATGTCGTGCGTTATGACCGCCCCACATCATTACTCGGTGCCGGATATAAACCTTTTTATTATATAATGTAGTGATTTAATGAATAATCCCTTAAACTAAACCTTATGTTGACTTTGAACACATATACATAGGCATAGGCAATCGTTAGATAAACCATAGCCCAGATGCAGGATTGTAAAGCGTCAGGAAACAGTATTTTCCAAAATGCAAACCCCACGATTATTTTACTAAGCCAAAAGGGCGTCGCGGAAAATATGGTGCCCACGGTGATCGCACATCAAAATTGCTTTGGTCGTTCGCGATTATTTGGGGGAACGGCGGTGCAGGGGGTAACTACGTTGCCGGGGTTGGTTCCATGAATATCACAACGTGGAAAATGGCGTGGCACCTTTTGACTCGGGGGGAACGCCGGGCGGCTTTGTTGGTTTTAGGGGTGGTTGTGATTGCGGCGTTTTTTTCCGCTGGAATGGTGGCCTCCATCATGCCGTTTTTAACCGTGCTGGGCGATCCATCGGCGATCCAAACGCAAGAAACGCTTGCCTGGTTTTATGATCGGTTTGGGTTTTCTACGACATACAGTTTTCTTGTGGCGTTAGGACTGGCGTCGTTGTGCGTGATTTTGTGTGCAAGCCTTGTGCAGGTCTTGCGCGTGTATGCGGTTTCACGGTTTTCCATGATGCGTATGCACAGTTTAAGTTTTCGATTGCTCGAAACCTATCTGCGCCAACCCTATGCCTTTTTCCGGGATCGGCACACGGGTGAAATGGGCACCCAGATCTTGGCCGAAAGTCAGCAAGTGGTCACGCAATTTTTCCGTCCTGCGGCTAACGTTGTTGCGTCGCTGTTGTCCGTTGTTGTGATGGTGGGGGTTTTGTTTTGGGTCAATCCGTTCGTCACATTGGCGTCTTTTGCGATACTGGGCGCAATCTATGGTGGCGCATATTACCTAAGCCGTCGAAAATTATCGCGTCTAGGCGATGTGCGCCACAAAGCCAACAAAGCACGATTCCGAATCGCCACCGAAGCGTTAGGTGGGATCAAGGATGTAAAGCTGTTAAACCGCGAACGATCGTATTTGGAACGATTTGAAAAACCATCGCACGACATGGCGCGCACCCAAGTTA
>CALFSY010000219.1 GCA_937916365.1 uncultured Jannaschia sp.
CGGTGATAGGCCAACCTGCGTCCGGTTTTTGTGGTAATAAAACTTGATTTTTTCATTGCTTATCCCTGGTGTTTCCTTGGCCTATCTCTCATCTCAACAATAGAGCCGCTTGATATGACGCGATTCGGGGTGATGAAGCACCTGAACGTGTTACAGGACGCGTCGCTTATCATCACGGCAAAACGCGGGCGGTTCAAATACCACTGCCTCAATGCCCTTCTCTTGCAGGTGGCGATTGATCGCTGGATTAATCCGTTTTGGGCCTAACCGTCGATCGACCGCGCCAAAACGCGCGATATTTGGGTGAGCGACAATCCCGATTGCGCGGCCCAGGTGTTAAAGGCCTGTTGGACCGCCCGCATCGCCGTTTTCGATGTGGGCGGTTTGTCAATCACACCCTCGGCAATCAAACGCGCCACTACATCGCGGCTTAGGATATAAGATTCCTTGCCCATCCGGCGCAGCATGTATTGCGCCGATGTGCCGCCCAAGCGTGTGCCGTTTTTGGAAAGCCAATCTAATAACCCGGCATAATCGTCTGCGGGCCAGTCGGCGATTTTGTGACCAAACCCGCCCGTCTCAGCCGATATATCCTGCACGAATACGGCGTTTTGCTGCACAGATCGAATTTTTGCACCGTTGCGCACGATGCGCGTATCTTTCAACAGCTGATCGAACCAATCGTCTGGCATCATGGCGCATCTGCCCACATCAAACCCTTGAAACGCGGCTTCGAACCCGTCCCATTTTGCTTCGATCACCTTCCAACTGAACCCGGCCTGAAAAACGGCGCGTGTCATTTCAGCCAGCCACCGATCATCGGGGATCACCGCCAAATCGGCCGGGTCACGCGATTCGACCGGTCCGGCCAAAACCGTGTCTTGATCGCCATACCGATCCACCGCAATGGCCAGGATATTTGCAAAATCACGCATTCGTAACCCCCACTGTTTTGTCACACATGCACATTTTGGCAAATCACACCCCGTTGGAAAAGCCACAAAGCCTTGACGTATGCGCCCGTAAGCATCAAATTGCCCCACATAACCCGCAATCGGGCGTTCCGTGGGCGCCAAATCGACGAGGAGAGCATGATAATGCCTGACACTTCCACCCAAATTTCGCTTACGTTACCCGATGGCAATCGCCGCACCTATCCCGCGGGCATCACCGCGGCGGCGGTGGCGGCCGATATTTCCCCATCGCTGGCCAAAAAGGCAATCAGCGCCACACTCAACACCGCGCATTGGGATCTGGCCTGGCCCATCAACGATGATGCCACCATAGCCATTCACACAATGAAGGATGAGGCGCAGGCGCTGGAATTGATCCGCCACGATTTTGCCCACGTCATGGCCCGCGCCGTGCAAGAGATATGGCCAGAGGTCAAGGTGACCATCGGCCCGGTCATCAAAAACGGATGGTATTACGATTTCGACCGCACCGATCCCTTCACCCCCGAGGATTTGGGCCGGATTGAGGCGCAGATGAAAACCATCATCAACGCGCGCGATCCTGTGCGAACTGAACTGTGGGATCGTGCGCGTGCCATGGCCCATTACAAAGACCACAACGAACCTTATAAGGTTGAGCTGGTTGACACGATCCCCGAGGGCGACCCCATCCGCATGTATTGGCACGGGGATTGGCAGGATCTGTGCCGTGGCCCGCACCTGCAACATACCGGCCAACTGCCCGCCGATGCGTTCAAGCTGATGAATGTGGCCGGGGCCTATTGGCGCGGCGACAGCAATCGCCCCATGCTGCAACGTATTTATGGCGTTGCTTTTAAGACCCGCGATGATCTTAAGGCACACCTGACCTTTCTGGAAGAGGCCGAAAAACGCGACCATCGCCGCCTGGGCCGCGAAATGGATCTGTTTCATTTTCAAGAAGAAGCCCCCGGCATGGTGTTTTGGCACCCCAATGGGTGGACAGTGTATCGCACGCTCGAAGATTACATGCGCCGCAAGCAAACACGCGCCGGATACCAGGAAATCAGAACCCCCCAAGTGATTGATCGCAAATTGTGGGAGGCCTCGGGCCATTGGGATAAATACCGCGAAAATATGTTTTTGACCGAAATCGACGAAGAACATGCCAACGAAAAACGGATCAATGCGTTAAAGCCCATGAACTGCCCCGGCCATGTGCAGGTGTTTAACCAGGGGTTAAAATCCTATCGTGATTTGCCGTTGCGCATTGCCGAATTCGGGGCGTGCCACCGGTACGAAGCACACGGCGCCCTGCATGGGTTGATGCGGGTGCGCGGGTTTACACAAGACGACGCCCATATTTTTTGTGCCGAAGATCAGATTGAAAGCGAATGCGCCGCGTTTATTGATTTGTTGTCAGATATTTATCGCGATTTAGGATTCGCGCAGTTTGACATCAAACTATCCACCCGCCCCGATGTGCGCGTGGGATCAGACGCGATCTGGGACAAGGCCGAAGCGGCCCTTGAACACGCGATTCTATCGGTGCGCAATGATTATGAAATTGATCCAGGCGAAGGCGCATTTTATGGCCCGAAACTGGATTTCAAACTGACCGATGCCATCGGGCGCCAATGGCAATGCGGCACGTTCCAAGCGGATTTTAACCTGCCTGAACGGCTGAGTGCGGCGTATATTGGGGCGGACGGCGAAAAACATCGCCCCGTTATGTTACATCGGACGATATTGGGATCGTTTGAACGCTTTGTCGGCATCATGATCGAAAATTATGCCGGAAAGTTGCCTTTCTGGTTGGCCCCGCGGCAGGTTGTTGTTGCCTCGATCGTGTCCGAGGCAGATGCCTATGTGGGCGAGGTTGCGGCCGCGCTAACCGCTGCGGGATTGCGGGCCGAACCCGACCTGCGCAATGAAAAGATTAACTATAAGGTGCGCGAACATTCGATGGGCAAGGTGCCCGTAATCTTGGCCGTGGGGCGGCAAGAGGTGACCGACCGCACAGTCACATTGCGCCGCCTGGGGGAAAAACAAACGTCTGTCATTACCCTAGATGCGGCCATCAATGATCTAAGCGCTGCAGCAATTCCGCCCGATTTACGTTAGATTGCGTGGTATATATAGATGTAAAAAATTTCCTAAAATAATCACGCCACTGTGATTAGTATTTCAGCGTTTATACATCAATATCTGACCTATGTGTTGTGCCCCATGGCAATGCAACATACCGAACGCTTGAAATCATTTTAGGAGATCTCCGATGACTACCGCAACAAAATCTATCGCTCTGCTTGGTGCTGTGACCGCAGCCGTTGCAGCCCACGGCATGACCACAGCCCACGCACAGGAACAAGAACGTTGTTTCGGCATTTCGCTGGCCGGTGAAAACGATTGCGCCGCTGGCCCCGGCACCACCTGCGCCGGTAGTTCGACCATTGACTACCAAGGTAACGCTTGGACATTGGTTCCCGCGGGCACCTGCACGGAGTATTCGACCATGGCCGCCGATGATATGTTCGTATTGCCCGCGATGGATGATGGCAGCGCGCGCGAAGGGTCATTGGAAGAATTAAATCGCGATCTGCCGGCCTAATATCCCAGAGGCCCCCGTATCCCACGATCCTGTGATTTGGCATTTCAAACGTGCCATGGCACATAGGTAATGTGCGCCACAGACCCGAGGCGCGACAATCAAAACTGAAACTTTTTGGGAGTAT
>CALFSY010000220.1 GCA_937916365.1 uncultured Jannaschia sp.
AGCTTGATCCGCTTGTTGGGGCGGCCCAAGACGCATTTGAAGGCGCCGGTCAACAGGCATTTGATATTACTGCCCCGCGCGTTGAAACATTGGATCGGCTTAATCGTCCGCAGGCATTAGATATGCCCGTGCTCACCCCGCGGGATAGTGCATTAGCGATGCTTGACCCGGACGAGGTGGGTGCCCTAGGTGCCGTTCAGGCGTCGGTGTCGGAACAATCAAATGCATCTCAGAACACCTTCGGCCTGCGTGATACGCGGGCGGTAGATATACCGCAACGCGAGGTAGTTGATACGCAAACGTCTGTGCGCACGACGTCAACAACACCGGTGCAAGTGACCGAAACCACCACTGCCGAAGATATTGTTATCTTTGCCGTTCGTCCGTCTTGGGTGCGTGTCACGTCGGCAGGGGGCACCGTGCTTTTCCAAGAGACGTTGAATACGGGCGATAGTTATGTTGTGCCATATTCCGAAGAACCTGCGATTTTACGCACCGGTAATGCGGGGTCGGTCTATTTGGCGGTTGATGGGTTACCCATGGGGCCGGTGGGGCAGGGCACCTCGATCGAGGATAACGTGATTCTGGCGGCCGATGCGATTTTTGCAAATCATGCTATGGCCGATTTATCCGCAGACCCAGATTTGCCTGAGGTCGCCGCATTGGTTTTTCGCGCCGAATCCGATCAATAGGGACGTGCGTCGTTATAAGTCGCATGATGGCGGTGTTGTTTGGCGTTGCCTGTGGGATTATACTACTGATGAATTGAGGCGCGCATCAAAGAGGCATTATGTCCCACAATCCGATCCGTCCATGGCGCAACATCGACCGTAGGAAAAGCCGGAAAATCCACGTAGGCTCCGTTGCCGTTGGTGGCGATGCGCCGATCAGTGTACAAACCATGACCAACACGCTGACCACCGATGTGGTGGGCACAATCGCGCAGATTAACGCCTGTGTTGAGGCAGGGGCAGATATTATTCGCGTATCAGTGCCCGATGAAGACAGCGCGCGCGCTCTTAAAAAAATTGTTGCTGCAAGTGCGGTGCCAATCGTGGCCGACATTCATTTCCATTACAAACGCGCGATCGAAGCAGCCCAAGCCGGCGCGGCATGTTTGCGCATAAATCCTGGCAATATCGGTGATGAAACCCGCGTGCGTGAAGTCATAAAGGCCGCGCGTGATCACAAGTGTTCCATCCGCATTGGGGTGAACGCGGGATCACTGGAAAAACATTTGTTGGAAAAATACGGCGAGCCCTGCCCCGAAGCGATGATTGAAAGTGGCCTTGATCATATCAAAATACTAGAGGACAACGATTTTTTCGATTTCAAAATTTCATGCAAAGCGTCCGATGTATTTTTGGCCGCCGCTGCCTATCAAGGTCTGGCCGAGGCGACCGACGCCCCCATTCACCTGGGGATTACCGAGGCAGGGGGCATGATATCGGGCACCATAAAATCGGCCATTGGGTTGGGAAATTTGTTGTGGATGGGCATCGGTGACACGCTGCGCGTATCTTTATCGGCAGACCCGGTGGAGGAAGTGAAGGTAGGCTTTGAAATCTTAAAGGCATTGGGCCTGCGCCATCGGGGTGTCAATATAATATCGTGCCCATCGTGCGCGCGTCAGGGGTTTGACGTTATAAAAACCGTCGAAATTTTGGAAAAACGACTGGATCATATCAAAACCCCTATGAGCCTGTCGATTATCGGGTGCGTGGTCAATGGCCCGGGTGAAGCATTGATGACCGATGTGGGATTTACCGGCGGCGGGGCCGGGGCCGGTATGGTGTATTTGGCAGGCAAACAAAGCCATAAGATGTCAAATGAACAGATGATTGATCACATCGTTGAACAGGTTGAAAAAAAAGCCGCAGAATTAGAAACCGCACAGCCCGCAGAATAACCTTTTGTTTCCGAGATTTTAGGCCAAACATCGGTGCCCGAATAACATGACCAAAACCACAAGTGGGCGCGGCCAGCGTGATTTGCGCGTAAAGGTCAAAACAGCACGCGGCCGCAAGCTAAGCTCCACCCGATGGTTAGAGCGACAGTTGAATGACCCTTATGTGGCCCGCGCAAAGCGCGAAGGCTATCGCGGGCGTGCTGCCTATAAAATCATGGAACTTGATGATAAATATGGTTTCCTGGTGCCTGGGGCGCGGGTGGTTGATTTGGGCTGTGCCCCAGGCGGGTGGAGCCAAGTTGCCGTTACACGCGTGAACGCATTGGGCGTGAAATCGGGCCACCCGCAGGGCCGCGTGATTGGGGTTGATTTGCAAAAGGTTGCGCCGATTTCAGGGGCGGAACTCTACACACTGGATTTCATGGCCGATGGTGCTGATGTGCAGATTAAACATTGGCTGAATGGCCCTGCCGATGTGGTGATAAGCGATATGGCCGCCGCTGCCTCGGGCCATAAACAAACGGATCATTTACGCATCGTTGCATTGTGCGAGGCGGCGGGCGCGCTGGCCTTTGACGTTTTAGAAACAGGCGGCGCATTTGTGGCCAAGGTGCTGGCCGGTGGGGCGGAAGGATCGTTTCAGACGCTTTTGAAACAACGCTTTCAAAAGGTAGCGAACGTGAAACCTTCGGCTTCGCGCGCGGATAGCTCGGAAAAATTCGTCGTTGCCACGGGGTATCGCGGATAAATTGAACGTTTTGATGCGCGCAGCGTCATCCAAACTGCCGCACATGATGGCATGAAAATACCCCAGGGCGATCATAAACAAAGTTGCCGCTTTAACGTGCACAAATATACACCATCACCTTACGGTTTCTGGTTAATTGATCCCGTATTGGCAAGTAATTTAGTAAGGCCAAGTTGCAGATCGCGTGCCTGATGGTATTCGGTTAGATACCTTTGAACAGCACACCGATCGCAAGTAAACCCCACGCCACAGCAAGAAGCCAGTAACCGGAAATTGGCAGGTTTACGGCAATCACACCCAGCGTTGGCAGCAATGACAATGCCGCGCAGATTGCAGAGATTAGGAAAATAACGAAGGATGGAGGAGTTAAGCGCATGTTCGATTCCCACAAGTTGCCTATTTCTTGGGTGGTAACCTGCTTAACTAGATTTGCAACCCCATATCTTACGAAGTTACGGGCGATCCCTGGACAGGGCGCAAAATTCGCCGTATTGGGCACACATCTTAAGGGGTGTAGCTCAGTTGGTAGAGCAGCGGATTCCAAATCCGCAGGTCGGGGGTTCGAGACCCTCCGCCCCTGCCAGAGGCGTAGGGTGCTATCATGGAGACGTGTTGTTCGCCGCCATTTGAAAAGCGGGCTGTTGATTGGTTGTTGTTTGATTATCTTGCATTTGATTCGTGTGCCGCTTAACTACTACGTGCAAAACGGGATCATCGTATGACCAATCCATTCCAGTTTATCCAACAAACGCGGTCTGAGATCGCAAAAGTGGTTTGGCCCACCCGGCGTGAGGTTTTGGTGACCACGGCGATGGTATTCTTAATGGCGGTTCTAGCGGCGCTATTCTTTTTTGGGGTCGATTGGTTGATCCGGCAAAGTTTGGATCAGGTTCTAACGTTCTTTGGATAGTATCGCCCGCAGGGGGTGATTTTGTTTGGGTGCCAAGGCATGGGTTCTATCCGAATAATATAGTAATGGGTGATTTTCGGGGCGGCGCGGCGCATAAAAGTGCGAGACCGGGCCATAATAGGGATTGGATATTTCCACGTTGCTGGATTAAACGCATCTTTAGCGACGTTGCGAAACGCAGAACAAGAAAGGCTTTGCCATGGCGAAACGATGGTATTCGGTAAGTGTTTTATCGAATTTCGAAAAACGCATCGCCGAACAAATCAATACCGCCATTGCCGAAAAGGGCCTGGAGGATGAGATTGAGGAAGTTTTGGTTCCCGAAGAGGATGTGATCGAAGTGCGCCGCGGCAAAAAGGTCACTGTGCCGCGCCGATTCATGCCTGGATATGTTTTGGTGCGCATGGAAATGACCGACCGCGCCTACCACGCCATTAATTCAATCCAACGTGTCACTGGATTTTTGGGGGCGCAAGGCAACCCAATGCCCATGCGCGACGACGAGGTGAACGCAATCTTAAACCGTGTTGAAGAAGGCGAGGCGCACCCGCGATCAACCATCACGTTTGAGGTAGGTGAAAAAGTTAGGGTTGCCGATGGCCCGTTTGAAGATTTTGACGGTATGGTTGAAGACGTCGACGAAGAAAATCAACGCCTAAAGGTCACGGTGTCAATTTTTGGTCGCGCCACCCCGGTTGAGCTGGAATACACGCAGGTGTCAAAGCAGGCCTAAAATGGCCGAAACTTTCTTTGACGCCCTTGCAAATCTTGAACAGCTTTTGCAACGCACCGCCTTATATGACGACGACGTTGTTTCTAATCTTCGCACGGTTGAGAAAAACCGCCCGCTTGAGCTGACACACCCACAACTGTGGCGGCTTATGGGCCTATGTTATCGTTTGATCGGGGCGCAGGGGCCGGATGTGCACCTGTTGGCGCGCCATGAAAACACCCGCGCTTTTAACCAAACTGATTGGATTGCGCGCCAATTGATCGAAGATACTTTTATGGATCGTGGCGCGCGCCGCAACCGCGATTGGATCGAAGGTCGGAGGGCATGGTCACTGGCCCTGGATAACGACATTTATGTTGATTTTGGGGAAAATTATATCCCGCATTACAGCGCGCCCATTACACAGTCGCAGGCGGCGGACCTGACCGCGCCCTATTTTGCGCATCTTGAAACACACCTGGCCCAACAACCGCTTTGCATCTTAAAACTATGCTGGGAGGTGTTTGAATACCCTATGCCCCCTTTTTTACAGGTATTTCGCGACTGGCTAAGCGATCTTGATGCACGTCAAATGGGCCACGGGCCGTATCTTGCCGCCATTGATCGGGCAATGGCGCTTGACCGTCTAACGCGCGAAAACGCACAGCGTGTAACATGGGAAGATATAGAAACCAAATTTTTGCCACAGTTGCGCGATGCGCATCCGCTGGTGGCGGGCAATTTGGCGAAATTCATTGGCTCTCTCTATGCCGATTATGTGGATGGCGGGGGGCGCATTATGAAAGGCTCGCCCTGGCCTGTGCCCAAAATCTTGGACTATATCGCCGAACTGCCGCAAAACCGGCGGGCCGTGGCAGGGGGGTTTTTAGATTACAACGGGTTTTCCGCCGACAATGACCCTTTCGGAGAGCTTGCTAAAATAGAGGGTCTTACAAAAGCCACCATCGACGATTGGGTTTTGAAGATTTTTGCCGAAGATGGGCCCGAACCTTACCTGCCAGGGGCGCAATCCTTTTGGTTTCCTGTGCACGAATCTTATTGGAACGATGCTGCGTTTGCGATGCGTTTGATTGATGCCGACCATATCTGGGAGGCCCTCGTGTGCGCAACTGAGGCCCCATTAGACAAAAACAGTATGATGGAGCCCGTTTTGCACCGCCTGATAAACACGAATGATCCGCATATCGCACAGGCCGCGCAAAATGCCTTGAAACACATTTCACGCTAGGTGGGCTAATAAAAAATTGAAAGCGATGAGATGATTTTGAAAATATTTTACTGGCATGGGAGATTAATAAGAAAATATTTTTTTTGGCGCTTTAAGTTCATCTTAGTGTGATGGATACCCCCAGAATAACGTTTCTGTATCCTCAAGAGTTTAAGTCCAACACGATTTTACCAATGTATCCTTTTTCTGCAAATGCTGTTTGCGCCTCGCCAATCGCACGCAACGGGTAAGTTTCCGCAACGATGGGTGCGATGTCGCCGTTTTCTATGCGCGCAACAAGATTTGGGAAAACCTCAGGTTCCAACACCGTGCATCCGAAAAAGGTTAAATCTTTAAGGTATAAGGTGCGCACATCCAAGGGCACGGTGTGGCCCCCGATTGCCCCGGCAACCGCATATCGCCCCCCTGGCCGCAAAAGATCTAACAGTTTGGGCCACGTTGGCCCCGCCACCAGATCGACCACCACATCAACGCTATCCATACCAAGCATGGCAATAAAATCGTCGGCCCGATCTAGCGTTTTTTCCGCGCCAAGCGCCATCAGCGTCGGTGCCTTTGCGGCACTGGTGACCGCAATCACCCGCGCCCCCCGGGCGCGCGCCAGTTGCAGCGCGGCCGACCCTACACCACCCGATGCGCCGGTCACAAACACTGTGTCATCCGGGCCAACATTTGCCCGCGTTAGCATATTTTCAGCCGTTGAATAAGAGCATGGGAAAGAGGCGAGTTCCACATCGGTCAAATCGCTATTGACTATATGGGCATGGCGTGCGGCAACGCGAACGTATTGCGCAAACCCCCCATCGTATTCAGAGCCAATATACCATGGCATATCGACCACCTGACCCTCCACTTCGCGCAGGCAGGGTTCGATTAGCACACGCTGCCCGATGCGGGCAGGATCAACGCCTGCGCCCACGGCAACGATTTTGCCGCACACATCGGCGCCTTGAACGCGCGGAAATGTCAGCGGCCGCCCCGACCACGATGCGTCTGCGTCGGTGCCATCTTTAGAATACCATCCAATGCGCGTGTTGATGTCGGTGTTGTTTACACCAGCAGCCCCAACCCGAATCACCACATCACCTTTGTGCGGCACAGGCACGGGCAAATCATCGCGCCATTCCAACACCTCTGGGCCGCCATGGGCCGTTAAAACGACGCCGGACATGTGGTTAGGTAGTGTTGTCATGCCAATCTCCATCCATGTAAGTGTGCTTAAAGACGCCATGACCATTGCCGGTGTCAATGACATATATGTTAAGTTGTAGTGTGGGTGTTTGGTGCAACAACAAATCCCGCAACAACAAATCCCTTTGGGTTCATGTGCGCAGTGTTTGACCCATCAAACCCTGCCTTTGCTATGTTAAAGACTTGCGTTGTGGCTTTGGTCATTATACCAGACACCTTTGGTGCACACGCACCAATGTGTGGGAGGTCAGCCGCGCGCGCGCCGTAGGCCGGACCACATCAACCCTATTCGGTGGAACGCGTTTCACCGGAGTTGAGAAAGGAAAAGCCAATGGCAAAAAAAATTGCCGGCACGATGAAGTTGCAAATCCCCGCAGGCCAGGCCAACCCATCGCCACCTGTGGGCCCCGCGTTGGGCCAACGGGGCATTAATATCATGGAATTTTGCAAAGCCTTCAATGCCAAAACCCAGGACATGGAACCAGGCGCACCATGCCCCACTGTGATAACGTATTACCAAGATAAATCGTTTGCCATGGACATTAAAACACCGCTTGCGTCATATTACCTTAAAAAAGCGGCAGGTTTGAAACCCCAGGGCAAACGCAACCGCCCACGCGGTGCAGAAAAACCAGGGCGCGAAACGATCGCCAGCGTCACCGCCGCGCAAGTGCGCGAAATTGCAGAGGCAAAGATGAATGACCTAAGCGCCAACAATGTTGAGGCCGCGATGCAAATCATTTTAGGATCTGCAAAATCAATGGGTATTGAGGTAAAGGATTGATATGAATGGCTAAAATAGGAAAACGCCTACGGTCTGCGCGCATCGCTTTTGATGGGAAAGCGGACGTGACGGTTGAGGAAGCGATTGATTTGATCAAGACGAATGCCGCAGCCAAGTTCGATGAAACGATTGAAATTGCCATGAATTTGGGTGTTGATCCACGCCATGCCGATCAAATGGTGCGTGGTACAGTCAATCTGCCAAATGGCACGGGCAAGACGGTCCGCGTGGCGGTTTTTGCACGTGGACCCAAGGCTGATGAGGCCAAAGAAGCGGGCGCTGATATTGTGGGGGCCGAAGATTTGATGGAAACAATCCAAGGCGGCACCATTGAATTTGATCGTTGTATCGCGACACCTGATATGATGCCCATCGTGGGCCGATTGGGCAAAATCCTGGGGCCGCGCAATATGATGCCGAACCCAAAGGTTGGCACCGTGACGCCTGACGTGAAAGAAGCCGTGCAAGCCGCCAAGGGCGGACAGGTGCAGTTCAAGGTTGAAAAGGCGGGGATCATTCAGGCCGGTGTGGGCAAAGCAAGTTTTGAGGCCGCAAAGCTGGCCGAAAATGTGCGTGCGTTCGTGGATGCGGTGAACAGAGCCAAGCCAACGGGGGCTAAGGGTGCATATTTGCGGAAAATTTCGCTAAGCTCCACCATGGGTCCTGGTGTGTCGGTCCGTTTGGACAGTGCAACGGATTAATAAACAAAATCTTAACCATACTAACAGGCGGATCGGGGTTTACGTGCCCTGACTCGCCTTTTGTCGTATTAGGTATACGGGCATGGGTGTGGCGTGAAGGCCACTTTGATTATACAGCATTAGTAAACAATTTGTATTTAGATCCATAAAGTGCATTTTATAGTTAATTCATATTAACCAAGGAATGGCGTAAATATGGTGCCTGCATCACGTAAATATCTTTTTCTTGCATTATTCGCGGTTACGTTGCCGACCGCCGTGTGGTCTCAAACCGCGCAAGATAATGCGCAAATTTTGTATGAGCGCCGTTTTCCTACAACATTTGCCGCGCCGAGCGCCATTCCAGCGCTTGGGGGCACCGGTTTTGTAGGGTTAACCTACGCCGATCCGCGCCAAGGTGTTTCGGGTAACGATCCGGATGGCGATTTTATCGTAGGATATACCATTGGTAATCCGGTTGAGAATGTAAGTTTGACATTTGGTCTTGCCATAACGGGGCTAGATCCCTTTGGAGAAGACGGCAGTTTTAGTATAAGCGCGGCGCGTCTTCTTGGTGTAAGCGAAGCATCATCAACTTTTGTAGGGGCGACGGCCAGCAATATCTTTGCGTTTGGCGATGCGGATGATGCAGACGAATCTTATTCGGTTTATGTGTCGCATTTGACCGGCATTCCATCATCTGTTGGTGAATTTCCGGTTCAATTAACCGTGGGCTATGGCAATGAGGTCACCCGCGATGACGATGGTTCTGGCACTGTCGACGATGGTTTCTTTTATGCCGCTGGCATTGGTTTAACCCGCGATATAAGCGCCAGTTTTTCGGGAACGGAAACCCAATTCAACGTTGG
>CALFSY010000221.1 GCA_937916365.1 uncultured Jannaschia sp.
CGATACACCTCACACGGCGGAAGGGGCGGCAAATCCTGCGGCACTTGTGCCTGCGGCGGCGGCGCCCACAGCGCGAAAACGATGAGGGCACAGAATAAACTTAGGCGTTTTTTTGCATTATAAGCGCCAAATCCAAGGTCACGGATGATTTTCATTGTGTGTCCAATCATTATGGGGCCAATTACTTGTAATATAGCACGCATTATAATTCGCGTGATACATACCCCACAATCGGTGCGAAACACTTAAAATCACACTCATATCTTTTGTTATCGATAAATTCCCTTTAATCACCGATTAAAGTAGGGCAGTGTTATCATGATCTTAGGCATTGGAACGGATTTGGCGAATATTGATCGCATTCAACGTGTGTTGGATCGGTTTGGGGATCGATTTCGCCACCGTGTGTTCACGCAGACCGAACAAATGCGTGCCGAACGGATGCAAAACCCCGCCGCCGTTTATGCCAAACGTTGGGCCGCGAAAGAGGCATGTTCAAAGGCACTGGGCACCGGTTTGCGCATGGGGATCGCATGGAAAGACATGGCCGTTTCGAACCTGTCCTCTGGTCAACCCATAATGCAGGTCACGGGATGGGCACAAGCGCGGCTTGACTGTATGACCCCTGCAAACCACGATGCGGTGATACACGTTAGCTTAACGGACGATCACCCCTGGGCGCACGCCATTGTCATGATCGAAGCGTTACCGCACAATGCCCCGGCATAGATAATTTTGTAATCAGATTTTTATAAATGGTATGGCGAGGGGGATTTAGGTTTCTTGACACGGGCGCGAGTGCACCCCATGAACCAATCGCACACCGGGGCAATGTCACAAAAATGGGGACACTATGACCAGAGCAGCCAGGAAAGACGGATTTTGGGACACGGTAAAAACCGTTTTTTACGCGCTGTTGATTGCAGGGTTGTTTCGCACACTTTTTTTTCAACCGTTTTGGATACCTTCGGGGTCTATGAAAGATACACTTTTGATCGGTGATTTTTTGTTTGTGAACAAAATGGCGTATGGGTATTCGCGCCATTCGTGCCCATTTTCGGTTTGCCCATTTTCGCGGCGCATATTTGGGGATACCCCCGAACGTGGGGATGTTGTGGTGTTTCGCCATCCGGTCAACAACACCGATTTTATAAAGCGGGTGATCGGGCTGCCTGGTGATCGGGTGCAAATGCGCGATGGGGTTCTATACCTGAATGGTGAAGCCGTTGAAGCGCAACCGCAAGATCCTTTTGTTGAGGTCTTTGCCCCCCAAGGCCCGCAAAGGCAATTTCCACGCTGTTCAAATGCACCTGTGGGCGAAGGTGGGTTATGCGAAAAAACGCGGTTTAATGAAACCCTGCCGGGCGGTGTGACGCATTCAACGTTAACTATCGGCGCAAATGGACGTGGCGATAATACGCAGGAATACGTGGTGCCCGATGGGCATTTCTTTGTCATGGGCGACAACCGCGATAATTCCGTCGATTCGCGATTTCCACAATCAATCGGTGGTGTGGGGTTTGTGCCGTTTGAAAATCTGCTTGGCCGCGCGGATCGGGTGATTTTTTCGTCGGCCGGGCGACGTATGGTATATTTTTGGACATGGCGAACCGATCGTTTTTTCCATGCCATAAACTGATATTCAGGTGACATGCAGGTGAGATTGTCCCACGATTTGTTGGCGTTTTCCCAACGGCTTGGGCATCAATTTACCCAACCGGAATTTTTAATTCGCGCACTGACCCATGGGTCAATCACATCCGAAACAAGACCCGATAATCAGCGCCTGGAATTTTTAGGCGATCGCGTCTTAGGTTTGGTCATAGCAGAGGCCGTGCTAACCCAAGATTCAAACGCGAAAGAGGGGCAATTAGCCCCACGTTTCAACGCGCTTGTGCGCAAAGAAACATGCGCCGAAATTGCCAGAACCATTGATTTGGGTGCGGTATTACGGCTGGGCAAATCCGAGGCGCAAACCGGCGGTCGCCGCAAAACAGCCCTTTTGGCGGACGCGATGGAGGCCGTGATTGCCGCTGTCTATCTGGATGGCGGGTTAGAGGCGGCAAAACGTGTTATGCTGCGATTGTGGCAAGACCACCTAACCCATGTGGCCAAAGACGCACGGGATGCGAAAAGCACATTACAAGAATGGGCCCAAGCGCGCGGTCATCCCCCGCCCACATATACCGAGGTGGCGCGCGAAGGCCCCGATCACGCGCCCGTTTTTGAAATTGAGGTGCGCCTGCATACCGGTGAAACGGCCAAGGCCAAGGCCACCTCAAAACGCCACGCCGAACAACAAGCGGCGCAAACGCTCTTGACCCATATGTCAGGGGGGGCGGTTAAGCCGGAAAATACCTAAAGGTCCGTATTCATGCGTTGATAATTGCCCTTGCAACACCCGATGGGTTTTTAATTCCAACAACTGATTGTCACTGTCATATCGGCCCCAAGCCGGGCGAGCGTCTCACGGTTCATCACACCTTGCCTGTCGGAGATGATGGCAGGCGTCCCTGCCGCACCCAAAGCCTGCGCCAATGTATCCGCACGTAGGGCAAGTGTTACATCCGCAGGCAAGGCGCGCGCGGTATGATCATTGGGCAAAACCATCCCCACAACCGCGCCGGTTAAATCCAAAACCGGGCCGCCGACCTCGCTCTCGTTGGTGCTAAGTGTTAGGCGTTGCATCGTGGTTTCGCCGTTAATCCCGCGTGGATCGGCTAGGGTGCCGAAACTCATCGATGCGGCGTTCAGCGCCCCGTCAAAGGGGTATCCCGCCACGGCAATTTCCGAACGAACCCGCCCTGGGCGCGGCGCGATTTCTGCAAAGGCGCGCGGGGCAAGGCGCTCCCTAGATTCCAAAACGATAACCCCCAAATTAGGGTCGCGATAAACAACGTCTGATGGGTGAATGTCACCAATCAAAATCTCGTCACAGGTTTCCGCGATGTCCGCCGTGGTTACAACGCCCCCTTCACCATTCACAAAGAAACCGGATCGCACCATAGTGGGCCGCCGAATTTCAAGCCCCGACATCAAATCAGCGCGATTTTCCACATCATCGTCAAAGCCTGCAACGGGGTCTAGCACACCATCCACAAAACGAAGCGTATCCTGCATCATGGGCAAAACGCGGGCGATTTGGTCATCGCGTTCGGGGGACCAGACCAACGTAAACCCTTTTACCGCACCATTCGTTAGCCGTGCCTCGGTATGGGATCGCAACGTATCCGACTGACCGGTAAGCAAAAATTCCGTGCGATCATGCCTGCGTTCTCCATCGGGCGGCACGATTTCAAGGGTTTGCATAATTTCAAACAGTCCCAAAAGTGTTGCGCGACCGCCGGGTTGAGAAATGAGCAGAACCTGCACACCGCTTTCGTTAATGCTATCAAACCGTGCGAAAGGGTAATTGTAATTACTAAAACGCACCATGGCGAGCGGTAGATCAATTTCCACCCCTATGCGATCATCCCGCACGGTGCGCATACCCAACGCGGCCAAAGCCTGCGCATGGGTGTTTAATAATTCCGTGCGCTGGCGTGTGGTTAAAACACCGGTGGGCTCAACCCCCTGTTCGGTTTGCCAGGCCCGCATTGCACCCCGGGTGCCCGGGCCAAATACCCCATCAATGCCGGAATTGTAAAACCCAAACCATTGTAGCGCGATTTGCAAATTTTCGCGCGCTTGTTGATCTAGTTCGGCTTCGCTAAGGCGGGCTTGTTGTGGGGTTTCTTCGGGCGCTTCAATCGCGCTGGGGGTGTTTGTAGAATCGGGTGCTGGGGGCACAGATTCAACGGGCGCAGAAGTGGGAAAATCGGCCACAGGATCAACCGCAATGGGGTTGTCCGTTACAATTTCCAGCGGTTGGGATTGTTCGGTCACCGGCGGGTCAATGGGCGTATCTTGCCCAGGCGGCTGCGGTGTTTCAGGGATATTTGGCGGTGGTGGTCCAACGGGGAAAAACCGCGATGCGTAAAACGTATCTTCACGCACGAAACTGCCCGACGGCACCACCTGATCTTCTATAAGATTTTGCAAAACGTCGTCGGCCGTTACGCGATCATATGGGCCCAGGGCGATGACATAAGATCCGGCGGTGGTGCGAAACCCATACACATTTTCCAAAATTTGCGTATAAGACCGCACGCGGCGTTCCGCTTCGTTCAGTTGCGATAGGCTTTCGATCTGCACCCAAAAATCCTGGGCATGGCCCATCTGTGGAAACATCGGCCAAGCCGCCAAAAGAATTAAAAGACCCCACCGTAAAATTTCGCGGCGTGCACGTTGCATCATAAATCTCACCCCCTGATACGGGATCTAAACCTTACAAAGCCTGTCCATATCATGAATCAAAGCGTGCGCAAAATAACGGGCTATGGGCGAAAATGCATCTGGAAAAATCCCATACACGATACTTAACCACAGTCTGTTGCCGTTGCGTTGACCCATCCATAGCACCGCTTTATGAACGTTTGTAATATCCCCATAGGATCATTGTCTTTATGCCCGCCACATCCCCACCACACAGTTTTCAAGAGGTGATTTTACGCCTGCAAACATATTGGGCGGCCAAGGGATGCGTCATTTTACAACCCTATGATATGGAGGTTGGTGCCGGAACCTTTCATCCAGCCACAACACCGCGGTCATTGGGGCCAAAGCCGTGGGCGGCAGCTTATGTACAGCCATCGCGGCGACCCACCGACGGACGCTATGGCGAAAACCCGAATCGGTTACAGCATTATTATCAATTCCAAGTTCTGATTAAGCCCAGCCCACCCGATTTGCAGGAATTATACCTTGGCTCGCTACAGGCCATTGGTATTGATATGGCCCTACACGACATCCGATTTGTCGAAGACGATTGGGAAAGCCCCACATTAGGCGCCTGGGGCCTGGGTTGGGAGGTCTGGTGCGACGGGATGGAGGTTAGCCAATTCACCTATTTCCAACAGGTCGGTGGCCATGATTGCCACCCCGTTTCGGGGGAATTGACCTATGGTTTGGAACGTTTGGCGATGTATGTGTTGGGCATTGACCATGTGATGGATATGCCGTTCAATGACCCCAATACGCCCATTGCGTTAACCTATGGCGATATGTTTCGACAAACCGAACAGGAATATTCGCGCCACAATTTCGATGCCGCCTCGACCGAAATGTTGCTGACACATTTTCAGGATGCCGAGGCAGAATGCCAGCGTTTGCTGAACGTTCCGCCCGATGACCCCAAAACCGGCACACGCATCATTATGGCACACCCCGCCTATGACCAATGTATCAAGGCCAGTCACCTGTTCAATCTGCTGGACGCACGGGGGGTGATTTCGGTCACCGAACGTCAGGCCTATATCGGGCGCGTGCGCGCGTTGGCCAAACGTTGCGCCGATGCGTTCGTGCAAACGGTCGCTGGTGGTGCAAGATAAGCCCAAGGAAGGGGACCATGCGGTTTAACCTAACGCCTATAGCACGCCGTAAGCTGTTGATAAATAATGTCTTAGCATGTTTATACTTGGGCAAAAGACGGTTTTTACAAACGGAAACCAAAGAGGGTTTGATTTGTATCAAAGACAAACACGCAAAAATTTGGATACCCGCCGAGGAACGAATTGGACTTTACAGGCGCGGGATTATTTTACGACAAAGACGCGTGGCCTATGAATATGGGG
>CALFSY010000222.1 GCA_937916365.1 uncultured Jannaschia sp.
GCGGGGGTGTAGGTATAGCGTGCGGTGCCCCAGGTGCGATCGGTGACGTGGGCCAGACGCATGCCGCGGTCATAGCCATAGGTGCGCTGTGCGCGTGCGCCAGGCAGGGCGGCCAAGGCGGCCATCGCATCGGAATAGGTGTGCAGATCGTCGCCAGGCGCGGCGGCGGGGTCGATGCGCCCGGCGGTTTGCGACATCAATTCGTGCGCCGCCCCATAGGTTTGCACCACCCCAAAGCCCGCGTCACTGTGACGGCGGGTTTCCTGGCCGTTGGGATTATAGGCAAAGTCCAGCTGCGATTGATCTTGGAACGCGACCGATTTCGGCAACCCGCCGGGGGAAAACACGTATTTCGCCAAAATATCGCCGCTGCGCAATTTTGTGCGATACCGCGTTGCCGCGTCGTAGTCATGGAATATATCGCGCCCGTTGATGGTTTCCTTTACCAAATACCCTGCGGCGTCGTAGTCAAACGATAGGCAATGATCGGCGTTTTCAACCCCTATCAACCGGTCCGATCCGTCATAGGCAAACGTTACGGTTTCGATCGGCGTCGCCCCGGGGGGAATGTCAAAGGTTTTTGCGATGGTGGCGGGCACATCGGGTTTGGGCGGGGGGGCATACACGTCTTCGCGGATGAGGCGTTGAAAATCGTCATAGGCAAAGGCATGGATATGCCCGTTGGGCATGGCCACGCGCGCGACCTGCCCTTGGCCGGTGTAGGCGATGCGTTTTTTGCGGCCCAAAAAATCGGTTTCCTGCACCATTTGGCCAACGGCGTTATAGGTAAACCGATAGGTTTCGCCATTGGGGTTGGTCACCGATTGCAGGCGCGTGCGATCGTCATAATCAAATAAAACCGAACTTCCGTTGGGGCGTTTTACTTTGCGTAATAAATCGAACGCATCGTATTCGTAATCTGTAATATCGCCAAAAACATCCGTTTCAGAGGTTATTAAACCTTCGGAATTGTATCCGTATTTAGATTCGGCACCATTGGTATGAATATGTTTTACCAGTTTGCCTTTTGACCCGCCATAGACATACGTTTCCGCCGCGCCGGTGGGGGTAGATGTTTTTAGCACACGCCCCAGCAGGTCTTTTTTCAGGAATACCTGATGCCCGTCTGGATCTTTAATCTCGATCAGGCGATTATGACTATCATAGCGATAGATATATTGCGCCCCGTCATTGGCGCGTTCAACCCGTAAAACATTTCCTTTGGCATCATAGCGATATTTGGTTTCATTGCCCGAACCATCGGAAATTGAAATTATATTGCCCGATGTATCATACTTAAAAACCTCTTTTGTGCCGTCAAAGGATGTTGTTTCAATAATTTGCCCGTTATCGTCATAGCTTTGCAAACTTTTCCGGCCATTAGAATGTTCAACGGATGTTGTATTTCCAAAATCATCGTATTGGTATGATACTTTGCTACCGTCTGGATAAACCTCGGCCAAAATTTGTTCAAAAGGGTTCCAATCTGTTAGTGTGGTGCCACCATCCGGTGCAACGTGTTTTGTGACAAGATTATCATCATTGTATTCATAAATGTGTATGTGTTGATTATCTTCAAAGTATAATGTTTTTTGGTCGTTTGGATAGTATTCAAACCGGTCATTATAATATTTTCCGTTTGTATTAACACCAACAACACGATTGACCGCATCAAGGGAAAATTGAACATCTGTTTTATCGGTATCATGCCAACGTGTTACACACCCCGTCGCATTATATTCATAAAAAATTTCATCAAACTGATGGCTTTTTATATGCGTTAAATACCCCGCTTCAGAATATGTTGTTGATATAAATTCAATCGGCTCTCCTTCATCTGTTATTCCTGTAACATTTTGAATACGTCCGTTGCGGCAATTAACCGTGATAGAATATCCATCGGAATGATAGATCGCCTTCAATCCAGAGGTATCATAATCGAAAATTATCGAATTATTGTTTCTATCATAAATACGCGTTAGAAAAACCACATCGTTAACTTTATGATTAAACTCATATGTAAGCTGGTCTTGGGTATCTGTAATATGTAGGGGTAGGTTTTTTGTACCGTTTAAGCGATATCGTAGCTGTTTCAAATTTACGGCATCAACATCTTCCTCAGGAGCCGGATAAAAAAGCACTTGCCCATCTTCGCGATAAAATGCAATTTCATTTTCTTCAAAACGTAGGTGTTGAGACCAGTTATCCGCCCACTTTTTCCCAAACCAACCCCGCGCCTCAGTCAACGACGCATAACTACGCCGAAGCGTTAAGGGAATTGTTCCCGGTATAAATAAGACCTCACGCTCTTCAACATATTCACCAGATACAACATCAATTGGCTCACTTGCTGTATTACGATTTCCAGCATTTTGGTTTCTGCTACGAGCGCCTTTAATCCCTGCATAGATGCTGAGGCCCATCGTAACATATGGTGCAATTGCGGCTGCCCATCTTAACCATTCCGGCACGCTGCTCTCAATAGGAAGCGCAGATGATGACGTTGCTCTTGTAATATAAATTGTCGAACAACAATGGTTGATATTGCCATCACATGTCGTTTGATGCCCAAGTCGTGAAATTGGTCTACTATTTGCGAAAACTGTTTCGGCCCCTTCAGCACAGGCATGTTTACCTTCATACGGCCCAACCGGATGGTCCGAACATTCAATTTGATCGCCAACCCGGGCGACGGCGTTCCCTTCAAAAAACACATTAGGCGACCCACCAATAATCACACCCTTGTTCGAACCATATTGCGCTAATGCAGATGTTGCGCCTATTATCAATCCCCCTACACCTGCTGCGGCTAAAACCAATCCTAATCCAACACCCCCTGTGGCAATAGCTACCACGGCCACTGCCGCACCAATCGCGCAGACCGCAACAATTCCCCATAGGCCGAGTGATTTGTTTTGATGTGCTATGGGATGGCCAACGGTGGCTGGTTGATCGCCGTCTGTCGCAACGGGATTAAGGCCCAACCACCCTGCTAATGTGTGTCCAAGCAAATCGCCAGCAACCACGCCAACCCCAAAAACAGCGACACCCGCCGCAACTCCTATCACCATAGTGCTCAACGAAACGGAACCAAGGGCCACCGGAACAGCCATGCTAACAACCATCGCAGAATTAAGGACTGTTTGACTTTTGAGTGTTGTCAGAACTTTTTCGCTAATAGGCGCTTCCGAAGCCCATGTATTCTGCACATGAGCCCAATCATCGCCACCAAATGTGGTTATCCCAGAAACCAAATTCCGGACAGTGGCGCCAGCGTTTTCCCAACTATAGGTTTGCCCTGATCCTGGTTGAAATACTTCCCAACTCTCCCAACCCATCTATTTAATTCTCCTAATTAGGTAATGCGGTGTTTGAAAGATAAATACATCTCGTTAATTTGTTCTTTTTGTTTCTTTGAGATTGGTTCAGTCATGGATGTCGTTAGAATAACAACATTACCATTCTTTTCGACCATTGTCATCATTTGATACAAACGGCCATGCGGTGATGACCAATTGAAACGACATACAGGACAACGTGCCCCATCAATTTCAAGAACATGTCGGCCATCTTCTGTAAAATCGTTAAAAGCTTCTTTAAGCTTTTCAAGTTGTGCAAAAACAAATTCTTCGAAGTCCATTCCCCAAGGAAGTTTGTCTCTCGAAATAGAAACGGTTAAACCTTTCCCTTGAGGGGGTGATAGCACATTAACTGTTTGATCAATCAATCCTTTTGGCGCGTCCAAAGATCCTTCATTTATATTATATTTTTGTAACTCCATAACTATATCCACCAAAACCTATTTATCCTTATTTAAGTGAATAACAGGTCCCACAACATCTACCCCATCGGCAT
>CALFSY010000223.1 GCA_937916365.1 uncultured Jannaschia sp.
AATGACCGGAGCACGCCATGGCCGATACCGATCAAACTGTGACCGCCGCCCAAAGCGATGCGGGCGAATACACCAACGATGCTTATGCGTTGGACGATACGCTGCGCGACACTTTAAGACATGCGCTGGAACAGGGCGATAAGGCCGCGATTGATGCGCTGTTACATCCCCTGCACCCCGCCGATATTGCCGACCTCTTAGAACAGGTGTCATCGGCGGAACGTGAACGTTGGCTTACCCTATGGTCGCGCGGCATTAACGGCGAAGTTTTGTCCGAGCTTGACTGGGGACTGCGCAAAGATGTCATCGCACTGTTGCCCACCGATGTGGTGACCCAGGCCGCGCGTACGCTTGATTCCGATGATGTGGTCGATTTGATCGAAGATCTTGAAGATGATCAACAAACCACCATCCTAACCGCGCTTGACCCCCAAGATCGCGTTGCGGCCGAACAGGCGCTTACCTACCCCGAAGAGTCCGCCGGGCGATTGATGCAGCGCGAGGTCGTGCACGCCCCCGAACATTGGACCGTGGGCAATGCGATCGACCATCTGCGTGCAAACAAACGCGATTTACCGGAACAATTCTATCACATCGTGCTGACCGACCCGCGCATGAAACCCAAAGGTCACGTGGCACTGGGGCGGATGTTGGCCACGGCCCGCACCACACGCCTCAGCGATATTTCCGAGGACAGGTTTCGCGTGATCCCCGCAACACAAGACGAAGACGACGTTGCCTATGCCTTTAATCAATATCATCTGATCTCGGCGCCCGTGGTTGATGATACCGGGCGTTTGGTGGGGGTGATTACAATCGACGACGCCATGACCGTGCTGGACGAAGCGGCGGAAGAAGATATTTTGAAACTCGCCGGGGTGGGTGAGGAATCGAGCCTCTCAGACAGGGTGCTTGACACCGCAAAACAACGTTTTCCTTGGCTATTTGTAAACCTGGTGACGTCTATCTTGGCCTCATTGGTGATTGCACAGTTTGACGCGGCGATCGCGCAAATCGTGGCCTTGGCCGTGTTGATGCCCATCGTGGCATCAATGGGTGGAAACGCCGGCACGCAAAGCCTGACCGTGGCTGTGCGCGCCTTGGCCACCAAAGATTTGACGCGATCAAACCTAGCCCGCGTTGTGGGGCGCGAGGCCGCGGTGGGGGCGATAAACGGTGTTGTCTTTGCTGTGGTCATGGGGGCGGTGGGAATCGTGTGGTTTGGCACCCCGATGCTGGGCGTTGTGATCGGCATTGCAATGATCCTAAACCTGGTTATCGCAGGGCTGGCCGGAATTTTGGTGCCCGTGGTGTTGGATCGTTTGCGCATTGACCCCGCCCTGGCCTCGGGCGCATTTGTTACCACTGTGACCGATGTGGTAGGTTTCTTCGCGTTTTTGGGGCTGGCCACCGTCATGTTAATATAAATTTTCTAAATAATCGAAACTACAAAATCACATTCGCCAACTCGCCTGCGCGGGCGGCGGCGTTGAGGACTGCCTCGGTCTGCTCGGGGAACTGTTCGGCGGAAAACAAAATCGCCTGTTCCGCGCCCGCGGCCATCAGCTGCGTGGCCACGTCTTCGCCCCGGCCCACGATGCGCAGCCCTTCGACGGGGTTGCCCGCGCCCTCATACGTCACATACGCCGCGACCAGCAGGATGGGGATCCAAAATGCGTTGTTTTCGGCGGCGTTCGCGCCCGCGTCTGCGCCCACGTTTGCGCTGCCGCCCGCCGCGGCGGCGGCCAGGCCCCCCGCCAATTCAGACAACAAGATGCCGCGCGCCTCCCACCGCGCCAGGTCTTGCCCAATGCGCGCCGGATCGGCCAGCGCCGCGTCGGTATAAAGCAGCGCCGTCACCTCCCCCGCGAAGGCGCCGATGGTGCCGGAGGCGCAATCGCCCGATCCCACCGCGCCGGTCGCGCACCCCAGGGCCGCGTGCGCGATCAACTGTGCCGTGCGGTCGATGTCGCCCGCCGCCGCCGCGCGCCCGATGTTTTGGGCCGCCACGCTGCCCACCGCCGCCGCCGCGGCCCCGCGCAAATTCGCCCGCGCCGCATCGCCCAGGCCCCGCCCCAGCACCGCCGCGTCCAACGCGGCGCGGATCACGCCCTGCTGCACCTCGCGCGTCAACCGATCCACCACAGCCGCCTCGCGCGGTAAATCCCCCAACACACCCGCCGCGTTGACAAACTGCGTCGACAACCCCG
>CALFSY010000224.1 GCA_937916365.1 uncultured Jannaschia sp.
AGTGGGCGAAGTGCGCGCGTCCCCCGATCTTAAAGTGGCCACTGTTTATGTCATGCCGCTGGGCGGGGTCGCGCGCGACGAAGCGCTGGATGCACTTACCCGTAATCGTGGTGAATTGCGCCGTGCGATGATGAAAATAATAACATTGAAATACGCACCCGAGCTAAGATTTATGATCGACGATACATTCGACCGCATTGATGAAACCCGCCGGATTTTTGCGCAAGACACGGTACGCCGCGATCTTGACACAGAAAATGGCACGCCATGAACAGGGCAATGATGCGCGTGGTTTTGCTGCTTTGTGCCGTTATCTATGGCGCCCCTGCGCAGGCTTGTGATGGGATGGTTTTTGACGGCGCCCGCTTTACCGTATGCACAGTAAATATCGGGGAAAGCGACCTGCGGTTATTCTTACGTGATCGTGACGGCGATATTTTGGGGGGATTCACCCAGGTTGAAAATACCCTACAACCCGAACAGCGTCTTCATATGGCGATGAACGCAGGAATGTTTCATATCAATCGTGCGCCTGTGGGGCTTTATATCGAAAATGGGGTGCAAGAGACACCAATTATAACCACGCAGGGCCCTGGTAACTTTGGTCTTTTGCCAAATGGGGTGTTATGTTGGACAAACCAACGAGCGATGATTGTGGAAAGCCGCGCCTTTGCCGCCGCGCCGCCCGCGTGCGATTTTGCCACGCAATCAGGGCCAATGTTGGTTATTGATGGGGATTTACATCCGCGCTTTTTGCCCAATGGGTCCAGCATAAACATTCGCAACGGCGCAGGCGTTGATGCCACAGGTCAAACGCTTTACCTGGTAATTTCAAACGATCCGGTCAATTTTCATCATTTCGGGCGGTTTTTTCGCGACCACCTTAGAATAAACACCGCGCTTTATTTCGACGGGCGCATTTCGCGCCTTTATGCGCCTGACATCGGGCGCGTCGATCGCGGTTTACCCATTGGGCCCATCATCGGCACTGTGGTTGACGTGCCCCCAAGCATTCGTTAGGTCGACCTACCCAATAAACAGGATCACGAAATGGCACGCGCACGCAAAGGTCGTGATATTTCGGGCTGGTTGGTGGTGGACAAACCCGCCGCGATTACATCGGCTGCTGTGGTGAATAAGGTGCGGTGGGCATTCAATGCGCGCAAAGTTGGCCACGCCGGCACGCTTGATCCCGATGCAACGGGCGTTTTACCCGTGGCGTTGGGCGAGGCAACAAAAACGATCCCATACCTGAGCAATGTTTTGAAAGCCTACGATTTCACCGTGCGTTTTGGGGCCGCCACCGAAACGGATGACGCCGAAGGTCAGATAATCGCCCGCAGCGATAACCGCCCAACCGATACACAAATTCACGCGGCGCTGCCGTATTTTATTGGCAAAATTCAGCAAATCCCGCCGAAGTTTTCGGCAATCAAGGTTGCCGGTGCACGGGCGTATGCGTTGGCCCGTGCTGGACAGGTATTTGATCTAAAGCCGCGCCAAATTTATGTTAATCAATTAACATTAATCGCCCGTTCCGATGCAGACCATGCCATATTACGCCTGGTTTGCGGATCGGGCGGGTATGTGCGCGCCATCGCGCGGGATTTGGGGCAACGGTTGGGATGTTTTGCACATGTTCAATCGTTACGACGGCTTTGGGTGGGGCCTTTTCAATCGACGATGGCCCAAACATTTGAGGCTATTGAAAGATTAGCGCACGATCCAGCACGCGACACAGTGTTGTGGCCCGTTGCACTGGGGCTTTCTGATTTACCGGAATGTCACATCACCGCTGAGGGCGCGGCGCGGATCAAGAACGGCAATCCAGGTGCGGTAATCCAACACGATGTGCCTGATGGGGCACGTGTGTGGGCGTCTTTTATGGGGCACCCCATTGCCGTTGGAATTCTCCATAATGGGATGTTACATCCTGGACGGGTGTTTAATATCTAGCACGGCAATGGCTATCGTATAAAGATTAGCGGGGGAGATTATTGAAAATATATCATAGCGAAAATTTTGCCAAAAAGAAAAATTTTCCCGCGGTTCCACAGCAAATTCATAGAAATGTAACGCTGATCAAAGGCGTTGCAAAAACATGAAAATGTTGTTTCGCTTTATGCGACGCCCTTATTTATCAAGGATAAATATCAATCACGGTGCCAAGCCCAACCATAGCGTAAATTTGGCGCATCTCACGGTTGGTTACGGCAATACACCCCGCCGTCCAATCATCAATGTTGCGGAAAGGGCGGGTTGTACCGTGGATGAAAATATCACCGCCGGGGCTTTGCCCCAATTCCGCCGCCTCTGCGCGGTCTTGTTCGTTGGGATAACTGATGCCAAGCGACAAATAATAGTCACTGTTGGGATTTTCGCGGTCAATATAGTATCGACCCTCTGGTGTGCGGCCATCGCCCTCTACAAATTTGTTGCCTTCGGGGGCAAAGCCAAGCTCAATTTGATAGGCGGCAAGCACCTCTTCATGGTGCATAAGAAACATCATACGTTCCCCTTTATGAACGGCAATCCGCGTTACTTGCGGGCCGTCATAGTGTGCAAAACGGGAACATCCAGCCGCAAGAGTTGCGGTAAGACAGAGCAATATCAAAAGGCGCATTGAACCACATCCATATTTTTTGTTCGTATACATCAATTTAGGGGATGCGCCTAGATTTATTTTACCAATCAAAGGTGGGAATAAACCGCGCAGCGATCACATTATCGTTTAGATACATGGTCAATAAAGACATCTTTCTACGCAAAAGTTTGCCAAACATCGGCCACACAAACCCATCTTATCATAAAACCCTTTTCCTTTGTGGGCCTTCACCCTAATTTTAGCTTATGACAGGGCTTTCTAAACATGACGCGCAGGCGCTTTTGGAGTGGCAGATTGAACTGGGCGCAGATGAGGCCACGCTTGACGCGCCGGTAAACCGGTTTGCCTTGGAAACCACTGTACCAAAACCAAAATCACCCCCTGCGGCACAATCGGCCCCCCTTACACTATCCATGCCCCAGGGTTCGCTGGATGCGACTGCGGTTGCACAAATGGCCGCTGCAAATTCACAAAACCTAACAGATTTACGCGCGGCGATGGAGGCATTTTCGCATTGCCCCTTAAAAGACATGGCGCGACAGTTGGTGTTTGCCGATGGCAATCCAAAGGCCCGTCTGATGATCGTGGGAGAGGCCCCGGGCCGCGAAGAAGATATTCAAGGCAAACCCTTTGTGGGCCGTGCGGGGCATTTGCTGGACCGGATGTTTGCCGCCATCGGTTTGTCACGCCAGGCCGAGGATCCCGCAAAGGCCATTTATATCACCAATATGTTGCCATGGCGCCCCCCGCAAAACCGCGACCCCACGGCAGAGGAACTTTCGATGCTAAGCCCCTTTGCGCGCCGCCATATTGAATTGGTTCGCCCCGATATTTTGGTGTTGATGGGCAATCACGCCTGCCAGGGGTTGATCGGCAAACGCGGGATCACCCGCCTGCGCGGGCAATGGGCCGAGGTTTTGGGCCACCCGGCCCTGCCGATGTTTCACCCTGCCTATCTGTTGCGCCACCCCCATGAAAAGGCAAAGGCATGGGCCGATTTATTGGCGTTGCAGGCGCGTTTGCGCGGGGAATAGTAATGCTGTATCGCCTTACACATCGGTCGCTATGGCGGGGCTAAACGCATATCCCTCGGCGCTTAGGATCGTGGCCTCACGCAATCCATGGGGTTTGTTGGTGGGGTGTTCAATGACCATATGGCCGGTTGTGGCAGCACGCGCCACGGCCACATCAGGGTCAACCCCGAATAAATAAATCTGCACGCCACCCCCGCGTGGGGGGCTTTCGGGCACATACCCCAACAAGGGATGGCGCCCAAACGTGCCATCGGCGTGAATTTGGATAAACGTATCCATGTGGCGGATAATGGCAAAATCGTCCGAAACCTGGTGCGCGGTTCGGCCAAAAACCTCAACCATCATGTGGGCCAAGGCGCGCACATCAGGGGTCAGCAGATTTACCCCAACCCCCGAAAGGCCCCGGCCAAATGTTGTGGCGTCAACGGTGTCAAGGTTCACGGCATATCCTTTCGATTGTGGGTGTGTTTGAGAATCAAGGGGGGATCATTCCGCTGCATCGCGCACCCCGATAAAGCCGCCCGATTGGCGCATCCAGTATCGCGCATACAATCCATCACGTGCCAATAGTGCCGTATGTGTGCCCTCCTCCACGATCCGGCCTTGGTCTAACACGATGATCCGATCTAGGGCTGACAGCGTCGATAACCGATGCGCAATGGCAATTACCGTTTTGCCCTGCATCACATCGGAAAGTGTTGTTTGAATCGCAGCCTCGGTTTCACTGTCCAATGCGCTGGTCGCTTCGTCCAACACCAAAACCGGCGCATCCTTCAAAAAGGCGCGGGCCAGGGCGATCCGTTGTCGTTGCCCCCCCGATAACTTGACCCCCCGTTCACCCAAATAAGCCTCATACCCTTCGCGGCCCTTATGATCTTTGAGATCTGTTATAAAATCATGGGCATTGGCGCGTTTTGCGGCGGCCACAACATCCGCACGCGGGGCATCGGGGCGCCCATACTGAATATTATCATGGGCCGAGCGGTTAAACATCGCCGTTTCTTGCGTGACCATGGCGATATGTTGGCGCAGGTTATCTTGACTCAGGTCGCGCACATCAATTCCATCTAATGTGATGCGGCCCGCCTCAACCTCATAAAGGCGCAGCAAAAGCGACACGAGCGTGGATTTCCCCGCGCCTGAGGCGCCAACAATGCCGAGCTTTTCGCCCGAATCCACCACCAGATTGATATTTTCAACGCCGCCCGTCCGCCGCCCATAGGTGAAACCAACACTGTCAAATACAACCTGCCCTTGTGCACGGCCGATGGTCACGGCATCAGGCCGATCCGTTAGG
>CALFSY010000225.1 GCA_937916365.1 uncultured Jannaschia sp.
ATCAGATGGTGTATCGTTTTCCTGCGGTTTCGGGCGATTGGGTTTTGGGCGTTCCCCCTGCACAGAACGATACCCAAGACCGCCCATAAGATCGGCAAATTGGTTTAGCGTTAGGCCGCTGATCGACAACATATCAGGCGTGGCCTCAAAACCATTTCGGGTATCTTGGGCGCGCAAAAGATCGGCCAACCTTTCCAACATGTCGATACGTATCGCGCGCAATGCGGCCGGGCGATATCCGCACATGGTATAATACCCTTGTGGCTGATCCGTTTCATGGGGAATAGTAACCAAACCGGGTGGTGGGCTTTCGGGGAACTGATCAAAACCTTGGCGTAGGCCCCATAAAACCAGACGCAATCGTGTGGGTGCAGGTTTCAATAATGCAGGCATAAAAATCGTGAATTGGCCAAATCGTACACCATGTTTTCGTAATAAACCGCGCATATCTTGGTCGAGCGCTTTGACATCATCGGCAATATCGGCACGGGGCACGACGCCAAAACATTCCACCACCTGAAACGCCACGCCGCGGGCCAATCCCGTGATCGTTTCATCCCGTGTTAGGGTCAAAAGCGGTTCAAAATGCGCCGCGATGCGCCGGTCAATGAAATGTTGTAAACGGCGCTGAACCTTTTGTATGACATCAAGGCCTGCTTCGTCATCGACAAAGGCTTGAACCTCGGGTTTCATTGGATCTGCGCCAGGGATAAGTTTGCCAACGGCCTGTTCACCCCACATCAACCCCCCCTGTTCGGTCAGGTCGAATTCAGTATCGGGTGCATTATAAAATCGATCCGCACGCAAATGAAATTCAGGTTGCAATGCGGCAAAGGCCGCTTGGCGCAGGGCCTTGGCTGCGTCGGGTGTTGCGGAAGGATCATGGCGAAATCGGAACCCTTCGATTCGGCCTAGAATCTGATCCTCAACCAGAACTTCGCTTTTGTCATTTATGTTGGCCACCAGGCCCTCCTTCTGCTTTAGGCGCCGCATTAAAACGCTTGTGCGGCGATCGACAAATGCTTTGGTCAATGCACTGTGCAGCGCATCGGACAAACGATCTTCTACGGCACGGGTCGCATCACGCCAATGAGTTTCATCATCTAACCATCCCGAACGCTGCGCGACATAGGTCCAGGTGCGAATAAACGCCAGCCGTTTTGACAGGGTGTCAATATCACCTTCGACCCGATCAAGGCGTTTTACCTGGGCTGCGATCCAATCATCGGGCACGCGCCCAAGGTCATGGATAAAATCAAAGATATGGCCTAATAAATCGGCGTGTTCGGTGTGGGATATACCCCGAAAATCGGGGATTCGGCACACATCCCACAAAAGCCGCACATCACGCGGACCTTGCAAACATTGGGTCACATCCGCACGCATCACAAGTGTTTTAAGGGCGATAAGATCGTCGGCATCGCGTGCAGATGTCAACCAATCATGATCCGTTTTTTGTTCAAGCGACGCGATAAGCCGCACCGCCGATCCGAAATCAAGCGTGCCATTGCGCCAATAAAGCCGTTTAATCGGGTGAAACCTATTATTTACAATGGCGTCAACCATATCATCGGACAGTGGCGGGGCCTCGCCCGTGACGCCAAATGTGCCCGTTTGTGTGTGGCGACCGGCACGCCCGGCGATTTGGGCCAATTCGTTTGGCAACAGCGCCCGCATTTTGCGCCCGTCGAATTTTCTAAGACCGGCAAACGCCACATGCCGAATGTCTAGGTTTAACCCCATGCCAATCGCATCGGTGGCGACTAGGGTATCAACCTCACCACTTTGGTAAAGATCAACCTGGGCATTTCGGGTGCGGGGGGATAATGCGCCCATAACCACCGCTGCGCCACCCTTTTGCCGCCGCAATAATTCTGCCATGGCATATATGTTTTCGATTGAAAAGCTGACGATTGCGCTGCGCGATGGCATCCGGCTAATTTTTTTTGAACCGGTGTAGCTAAGTTGCGAATAGCGTTCGCGGTGTAAGAAAACGCATCCAGGCACCAATGCCGCAATCGCGCCTTTCATTGTTGCAGCACCTAAGAACAAGGTTTCGTGCAATCCACGTGCATATAACAAACGGTCTGTAAATACATGCCCCCGTTCGGGGTCGAAGCACAGTTGAATTTCATCGACGGCTAAAAAATCCGCGCCGTTATTCAATGGCATCGCCTCAACCGTGCAAACCCAATATTGGGTGCGTGTGGGCACGATGCGTTCTTCGCCGGTGACCAACGCCACCACCGATGGCCCACGTAAGGCAACGATGCGATCATAGACCTCGCGCGCCAAAAGGCGCAGTGGCAAACCAATCACCCCGGTGCGATGGGCCAACATCCGTTCAATCGCGTAATGGGTTTTGCCTGTGTTCGTGGGGCCAAGGATGGCGGCAATACGTCCCCCTGCAGGATTTTTAGTATCGGTCATTATGAGGCCCCCAATGGCCATTTAAGCGATGCGAATTTTCACAATCTTAGCAAAAGAATTAAAGTGACTGACCATCACGTGACTGTTCAATGCGCGTAATTGCGTCTATTATATCTTGGCGGTGGGGATGTATGGCACGGACGACGCGAAAAACATTAAGCGCGGTATCCAACAAACCCATATCTTCGAGCATGATGCCAAGGCCGGTAAATGCTTCAAAATGCCGGGGTTCTAGGGCAAGGGTTCTTTGAATATCGGCAATGGAAAGGCCATACCGATTCATCCGAAAAAACATCATGGCGCGGGCATGCCAACCTTCGGCAAAATCAGGGGCGTGATCGGTAAGCGCGGTTAGATAATTATACGCGGCCTCCATATTGCCAATATCCAAAGCCTCTAACCCGCGCTGTAACAAATAATCCGCCGAGGCAGACCCGGAACGTGACCACAACAGTTGGATTTCTTGTTCGATCACTTCCCAATTTCGTAGGTCAGGATTTGCCAACCGATCAAGTAAATCATTGGCGCGCCCGTTGTCCGCAATCGCGGTAAACGGATAAAAACATATAAATGCTGCAACGACGGCGTTGTGGATATGATATGCAAAGCGCATAGTAGGTAACATAAGGTATCATGAACACGCTTCCATACCACGGATGTGCACATGAAACCAACACGAAACACAAATTGGCGAAGGAAAAGAAATGGGAAATTCTGTGATTGAAACAGCGATTGCCGCATTAAACGAAAAAATCACTGGTGATTTTGACGGCATCGCAAAATTTACGATTGAAGGCGAGGGAACTTTGATCGTGGACAGCACCGGTGTGCGTGCCGCCGAAGAACATGATGAAGCAGAGGTTACATTGACGGCCGATAGTGACACGTTTCAGGATATTTTATCGGGTGATCTAAACCCAACCGGTGCCTTTATGGCGGGTAAATTAAAGGTGGATGGTGATATGGGCGTTGCTATGAAGTTGGGCGCAATCCTTGGTTAATGGGTGTTGATAATACGCCAATGTCCCCAATTCCTGCACCGTTTTACACCGATGTGGCCGATGGTCCACCAGATGCAACCGCATTTTGGGTGACAACCGATGATAATGTGCGGCTGCGCATGGGGATTTGGCCCGAAGGTGTGAATGGCACAGTTCTCCTTTTCCCTGGACGCACCGAATATATTGAAAAATATGGCCGCGTTGCCACCGATTTGGCAGCGGCGGGTTATAGTATGGTCGCCTTTGATTGGCGGGGTCAGGGACTGTCAGATCGCGCGGTTCAAGAGCATGATGTGGGCCATGTGGACAATTTTGCCGATTATCAACGCGATGTGGTGGCATTTATTAAGGCATTAGATACACTTAACATAAAACGCCCCTGGTATATGTTGGCCCATTCTATGGGTGGGGCGATTGGTTTACGCGCACTTTATAATCATTTTCCAGTTGTATCCGCCGTTTTTACCGGGCCGATGTGGGGTATCCGCATGTCACCTTTGGGTAAAATGGTGGCAAAAATTTTCCTACCCTTGGCCGGACCATTAGGTTTAGGCACGTCATTCGTGCCCACCACAGGCCCTTATCGCCCGATGGTGTTTGATAACAATCTGCTTACCGCTGATCGTGAACAATTTGATTATATGATGCGACAGGTCGAAAACCACCCTGGATTAAGGTTGGGTGGCCCATCGAATAAATGGTTGAAATCTGCATTGGCGGAAATGGCTCTGTTGATGGCCATGCCAGATCCGGATTCATCTGCTTTGGTTATGGTAGGAACACAAGAAGAAGTGGTGGATCAAGACGCCATAAAAACCCGCATGGCACATTGGGCACAAGGTCGTTTGGTTCACGTTGAAGGCGCCAGACACGAGCTTTTGATGGAAAGCCCTGCACAGCGTAGGATAGTGTGGGATGAGATTTTGAATTTTTTGTAAACAGATTTCTATTTATTGATCACTTGTGTGGCATCATAATCATAAATCCAATCGAACCGGCGCGTCACCAAGCGTGGTAAGGTGCGCGATGCAACACGTAACGCGGTATGGGCCATAAACCTATACACCCCTGGGGTAAGGTGATAATTTTTTGCGTTATACGTTGCAGTCTTTACAATCTGGGCAGTGCGAGCGCGCCGCAAAACGGTATAATGGGCAAAGGCTGCCGTCACGTCATCATGATAATCTTGTTGGGCCAAACATTGGGTCAAGACATAGGCATCCTCTAACGCCATATTTGCACCTTGGGCCAAAAATGGGAGCGTCGGATGCGCGGCATCCCCCAACAGCGCAACGTGGTCGGCCCACCAAGTCGCCGCCACGGGACGCTGAAACAACCCCCACAAGAAAACCGATTCTACCTTGTCCAGAATATCGCGAATTTCGGGGCAAAAATCCGAAAAGGCACGGCGTAGTGCGTTTGGATCATCTTTGTGGTGCCATCCCTCGGATACCCATTTATCGCGTTCTTCAACCGCTACGATATTCATGAGTTCACCATTACAGAGCGGATATAGCACAAGATGACGACCCGGCCCCATAAATACTTGAACTTCTGGTCGAGGTGGGATTTGCGATTTTACGGTGCACCGCCATGCGATCTGGCCCGTAAAAAATGGATCAACATTTGGATTCAGCGTTTCACGCGCAACCGAATTTACGCCATCAGCTGCGAATGTAAGTCCATGAATTTCCTTGGTTCCATCGGAAAACATAAGATGTGTCCGCGGCCCATCAGGTTTTATCGCGGATACACGGGTATTTAGCCGAAAATGAACATTTAAGGATCGCAACACCGCGACAAAAACATCCACCAGATCGGCGCGGTGCATAAAATGATACGGAGAATTGGGATGCTTGAGGGGAAATTCAAATACATTTGCACCATTCCGAAAATCCCTTAGGCGGATTTTGGCCGCACGTTGACCGCGTTGGGAAATATCGGTGGCCAAACCCAAGGCAGAAAGAACACGCCAGCCATTCGGGCTGATTTGCAGGCCGGCACCAATGTTGTCAAATGTATGCGCTTGTTCTAGGATAGTGACCATAGCACCCTGCCGTGCACAGGCCAACGCGATGGCCAAACCGCCCACGCCGGCGCCAATCACCGTGATTTCACGGTTAATTAATGAGCTACCACTCATATCTTATTATGGATATAAATTCCTGATAAGAAATTATGTATCGCGATGTATTTTTTCACGACGCTCGTGGTGGTCTTGTGCCTCTAGGCTTAGCGTGGCAATCGGGCGTGCATCAAGCCGTTTCAGCGAAATTGGATCACCGGTAACTTCGCAATATCCATAATCGCCTTCGTCAAGTCTTTGTAAGGCTGCATCGATCTTTGAAATCAACTTACGTTGACGATCACGTGCGCGTAGTTCAAGCGCCCGATCAGTTTCCGCCGATGCACGATCTGCAATATCAGGTATATTTCTTGTATCATTTTGTAATTCAACAACAGTTTCACGACTGTCTTTTAATATGTCACTCTTCCATGTTGTAAGTTTGCGTCGAAAGTATGCAACCTGGCGCGGATTCATGAATGGTTCATCCTCTGCCGGTTGATAGTCATCTGGTAAAAAAAATTCAGCTTTCATGACAGTTCCTTGTCAGAGCTGAGCTTGTTTCGATGGTCTGGCTGTAAACCCCCCGGCCCTGATGGCGCACACATACTAAAGTAAGGATTGTTTGTCACCTAATTATTAGGATGATGGAACGTAAAAGTGTTCAATGATGGAACTAAGGATCAACTGATATGTCTAAAAATACGATGGACAAATGATTTGAAAGGCGTAAAAGCTATATTTTTATAGTCAAGCATTCAGGCGAGTTGGCGGAGTGGTTACGCAGCGGATTGCAAATCCGTCTACACCGGTTCGATTCCGGTACTCGCCTCCATTCAGTTTCAAGGGTGATTGGGCGTGTGGCCGTTCCCATCAGATA
>CALFSY010000226.1 GCA_937916365.1 uncultured Jannaschia sp.
ACCTCTGATCGGGCGCCGATGAAACAATCGTCTTCGATGATTGTGGGGGTTGCTTGCATTGGTTCTAAAACCCCGCCGATGCCAACGCCGCCGGATAGATGCACGTTTTTGCCGATTTGCGCGCATGACCCAACGGTTGCCCATGTATCAACCATCGTGCCGCGATCAACATAGGCGCCAAGGTTGACAAACGATGGCATCAACACCACGCCGGGCGCGATATAGGCCGATTTGCGCACCACCGCGTTTGGCACCGCGCGAAATCCGGCAGCACGCCATTGGTTTTCGCCCCAATCTTTCCATTTGCTATCGACCTTGTCCCACCAAGCCCCGCCTTGGGGGCTGCCGGGGTGTGGCGCCATGTCATTGAGGCGAAACCCTAATAACACCGCCTTTTTGGCCCACTGATTAACGTGCCAGGTACCGTCAGATTGCCGTTCGGCCACCCGTAGGTCCCCACTGTCAAGGGCCTTAAGTGTGTCTTCAACCGCCGTGCGCAGGTCGCCCGTGGTGGCGGGTGTGATATGGTCGCGCGTTTCCCATGCGGTTTCAATCGCTGTTTCAAGCGTTGCTATATCTATGGCAGACATGCGCACACCTTTCGTTCAAAATAAGTGTCTTATTGGTTCAAAAGACCCACACATGCCCTTGGTAAATCCCCCAAGGTTAGGGGCGCACGCGGTGGCGGCGGGGTATAATTTGGGTCAGGTGGCGGTGGGTTTAGGATGCGTTCAGCACGGGCGCGGGCTTCGTCACATCCATCGCCGGGGGGAACCGGGGTTTGTTCATCGCAATCGGGCGATCCCGATGGGCAATGCAACCGGATGTGAAAATGATAATGGTGGCCATTGGCCGGGCGGATGTTGCGCAGATAACTGCGGTCGCCGGTTTCATTATCGCACATCCAAACCTTTGCGCCCGTGAATACGAAAATACGCGCCACGCGCGGGTCACGTGCGGCCATGCGCAACACCTGCATATGTTCGGCCGTCCAATTTGTGCCCACTCGTGCCCCACGGGCCGATCGCGTGGAAATCGACGATAGATTTTCACGTTCCGCCCGGCTTAGGTCCAATCGCCCGGGCGGCAACATCCAAATGTCGGCATCAAGCCCCGATTGATGACTGACATGCCCGGTCAGCATCGGCCCCCCACGCGGTTGCGCCATATCGCCGATATACAGTCCATTCCATGAGGTTTGGCTCGCCACCTGGCGGCTAAGATTTTGTAGATAGTCGATCAATTCGGGATGGCCCCAGTTTCGGTTCCGAGACAGGCGCATCGCCTGCCACGTAGGCCCATTTTCAGGCAGCATTTGCGCCCCGGACAGACAGCCGTTGGAATAAAATCCGATCACCCTGCTGTCACCGGCGTTGGGCGCACTTTGATCGCCAAAAACCAACCGCGCCTCTTGTGTTGAAATGGTAGGGTCAAGGGGGGGGAACACCTCGGCGCGATCACCCTGATTGTTTTGTATTCTGCTGCAGGCCGCCATCAAAATGGTGATGACAACTGTTATGATGGCTATACGTTGAAATAATGTCCGCGGCATGATTACACAGTCCTCTGCCCTTGTGGATTGACCCAAAACATCAACACCAAACCGATCAGGAAAAGCAAAACCAAAGGTGTGACACCCATCGCCTGATTATTCGTAAGATCGGTCATAAATCCAATCGACAAGGGTGCGATAAACGATGTGGCCTTTCCCGCCAAGGCATAAAGACCAAAACCTTCGGTCATTTTTTCATCATCGGCCTGGCGAACCATCATCGTGCGCGACGCCGTTTGCAACGCCCCACCTGCCGCCCCGATCACCGCGCCAAGGATGTAAAACACCATATCGGGCAAGTGGGAATCGGGGCCGACCGGCACGCCAAAAACATGGTCGCGGCTAACAAATATAATTGCCACCGCGACCAAGGTTAAAACCGCAACGTTCGCCACGATAACCGGCTTTGGCCCATACCGACTGTCGGCGCGCCCCCCAAGCCAGGAAAATATCACCCCGGTCACAAGCGCCAAAATACCAAAAAGACCCACATCAATAACGTTCCACCCTAAAACGCCGGCGGTATAAATACCGCCGAACACATACATTCCGTTCAAGGCGTCACGGTAAAACATTGATGATCCGAGGTAGGCAAACAAACTTTGGTTTTTGGGCAGGTTTTGCAATGTTGTGCGCAGCTCTGGCCACGCCGTTTTAATCGCTTGCCGAACGGGGATCATGGTTGTGGGGCGTGCATCGCGCACCCATAAGAAAAAGGGGATCATGAATATGACATACCATATTGCGGTCAATGGTCCCACGGCGCGCGTGCCTTCACGGGCGGTGGGGTCAAGCCCCAAAATCGGTGGTGTGCCCAACACGGTGCGCCCGGTTTCCGCGCCTTCGGCGAAAAACAATAACATAAGCACCAGCGCGACCAATCCTCCCAAATAGCCCAGCGCCCAACCCGTGCCGGAAATTCGCCCCAAATCTGCCCGCTGCCCCAATGTGGGCAGGAAAGCATTTGTAAATGTTGTGGTAAATTCCATTCCCACCAAACCCACGGCAAACAAGATAAGAATGGGGATCAGGTGAAATCCCCCTGGATCGGCCCACCACAACCCAAAGGCCCCCACCACATAAAAGGCCGAAAACAAGCGGATAAACGGCATACGACGCCCGCACAAATCGGCGATGGCCCCAAGAAAAGGCGCGCTTAAGGCGATCACAATACCCGCAGCCCCAACACCATACCCCCAGGCCGCCTGTGCCGCCGTGCCATCACCCAACACTTCTGTTACGTAAGGGCCGAAAATGAATGTCAGCAAAAGCGTATTATAAGGCTGGCTGGCCCAATCAAACGCCCACCATCCCCATAGGCGGCGCTTGGCGGCACGGTCTATGCTCGTCATGGGCGGTGTGGTTTGCGAAGCAGGCGTTATGGTCATCGCAACAGCTTTGCCAGATCACGTAGCGGGCCGCAAAGTATTTTACATCGGTTTGAATTTAATACCCCCTGCTTGCATGGGTATGGCCCATCGCCTATGTGGCGCTATGATAGGTCTACAAAGGCGCAAACCGCGATGACATCCCTTTTCCAGATTTTGATACTTTTGATTGATGTCGCATTTTTTATCGTTATCGTTTATATAATCATCGGTTGGTTGATTGCGTTTCAGGTTCTAAACCTGGGCCAACCGATTGTGGCGCAGCTTTGGTTAGGTTTGAACCGATTGTTAGAACCGGTGTTCGGCCCCATTAGGCGGCTTTTGCCGCCATTGGGTGGGCTGGATTTGGCGCCGCTGATTATGATTTTAGCATTATACATTATCGAAATTATTTTGCGGAATAACGCCGCGATTTTTTTCTAAACTGCCATTATTCCTCATTGCCGCCTGCATCTATACCAGATGCACGATGGCGTGCCTCGACCCCCTGGCGCGCCAGGTTTGAATCGCGGTCATTCACACCCAGCATTGGCGCCACCAGACGCAGCAGCGCGTGTTCCCGATGATCGCGCGCGCCATCGACCAACACTATGTCCCACAGCGCCTCAATAATTTTTATGCGATCTTCGTAAGCGACCGCTGCCTTTATCGCGCGGGTGAAACGCACGGTATCGGGGGCCTGACGTTCCAAAACCTCTGCCTGGGTGCGCAGGTTGGCGGCATCATCAGGGGTGAGCGCATATTGGGCGCGCAAAAGATGATCAATACGTGTAATTTCCACGGCGGCATAATCACCATCGGATCGTGCGATGCGCACCAAAAGCGCGGCCAAAGCAAGGCACGCATCGGGTGCGGGCAAAGGTTCTGGGTCGGGGGCCGTTAAACGGCGCAGTAAATCGGCAAACATAGCCCTGTAAATAAGCGGTCTTTGGCCAAACAAAAGGGTTGCCGCACCACGCACACAGTAAAATAAGGCAACGCCCGCGTTATGGCAGACGTATTTGCCCCGTGGCCATATGCACGGCTTGGCCCGCAACGCGGGTTGATTTTATCATGCCATCAACCACGTCAACCGCCAACCGCAGGTCGCTGGGCCGCCCCATTTCGACCCCTTGGCGCAGCGTGAGCATGGTCTGCCCATCGCGCAACACCCCGTTTTTCAACAGTTGTCCGGCCAACAATGCCGTTGCAGATCCTGTTGCGGGATCTTCGGGAATACCACCACGAGGGGCAAACATACGGGCCTGGTAATCGGACTGGTCGCCCGGCGTATATAAATACGCGCTATCAATCACCGGCCCACCATCATTGCACGCTGCCATCATGGCGGACCACGCCGGTTCCATCGGCCAAGCATGTGCAAGATTGGCAAGATTACGCACCGGCACTTACAAAAAGGCAGGCCCACCTTCGTAAATACCGGGGTCGTGGGGGCCGATGTCACCTTGGGTCAGGCCAAGCGCGTTTGCAATTTGCGGTAGGGTGGGCACACGGGGTCGCCGTAGGGCGCGTTTCGGGGCCGTGAATTCGGCCCAGGTTTTTCCCCCGCTGCGGTCAAAGGTGACGGGCACCAAACCGGCCTGTTCCTCCAACGTTAAGGTTATTTCGTTACCGTGCGCAAGGTGTAGGGCGCATCCAATCGTGGGGTGCCCGGCAAAGGGAATTTCCGCCGTTGGGAAAAAAATGCGCACCTTGGCCGCATGGGCCGGATCATCGGGGGTTTGCACAAAAATCGTTTCAGACAGGTTAAATTGCCATGCAATGGTTTGCATTTGCGCGGTGGTTAATCCATCGGCGTTTTCCACAATCGCCAAGGGATTACCCGTAAACGGCGTATCGGTGAACACATCGTAAATGTGAAAAGGGCGTGTTTGAATGTTTGTATTATCCATAATCGCCCCTTTCGCGCGATAAAACGATTAGCCACCTACCCTTAGACCACGGCAAAACCGCAGGAACAAGGCGCGCACATCGCTGCGCGGTTGCGTTTGCCACGATGACATCGGCATACTGTCGCGCAACCAAACTGGATGTATGGATAACAAAGCACGTCACCAACATAAGGAACGTTTCATGGATCGACGTCGTGTCATTGCCATAGCCGGGGCCGGGGTGTTTGCGGGAATGCTGCCTTGGCATCATGCTGCGGCACAAGGGCACACGCCCCTGGGGTATCTGCGCACGAATTGGAGCCGCGACCCCCATACCTTTGGGTCGTATTCTTATGTGGCCCGCGGGGCCACCCAACAGGATCGCCGCCGATTAGAGGCCCCCGTCGAAGATCGACTGTTTTTCGCGGGCGAGGCCGCGCATCCCCGCTATAATTCAACTGTGCATGCCGCATACGAATCCGGTGTGCGCGTGGCAGACATGGTATTATCAACACCGGCCGCCCAAATCGCCGTCATCGGCGCAGGGGTCAGCGGATTGGCAACCGCACAACGTCTGGCCGCCCAAGGGCGTACTGTGACTGTGTTTGAGGCCCGCGCCCGTATCGGCGGGCGTATTCATACAAACCATGATTTGGGCGTGCCGCTTGACCTCGGGGCAAGCTGGATACACGGCATTCGTGGGAATCCTTTAACGGCGCTGGCACAGGATTTGGGTGTGCGCACGGCCCAAACAAGCGATTCGTATGTTTTGCGCGGTGCCAATGGCATCCAAATGGCGGACCTTGACGCCCCCGATTGGTTGGACGCTGTCACCGAAATTCAACATAGCGCAGGCGCGGATGCCGATCAGATCAATAATACCGCATATTTTGCGCAGAGGGATTATGGTGGCCCTGATGTGGTCTTTCCAGATGGATATAGTGCACTGTTCCCGGCGTTGTCCGGTGCGTATCAAACGCGGCTGTCGGCCCCCATTCGCGCCGTGCGGTTGCGCGGTTCCAGTGTTGTTTTAACCCTACGCTCGGGTGATGCCCCCGAATTTGACGCCGTGATTGTTACCGTGTCCTTAGGCGTTTTGAAACAGGGGCAGATTGCGTTTGATCCCGCCTTACCCGTCGATAAAACCCGTGCGATTGCGCGTTTGGGCATGGGCACGTTAGACAAACTTTACCTTTCTTTTGATCGCGTGTTTTGGGACCGTGATGCAACCTGGATTATCACGCCAGAAACCGGTTTGCCGCCGGGATATTTTAATCAATGGTTGAACCTGTATCCAATTTTCGGGGCGCCCGTGTTGGTCGCCTTTAACGGGGGCAGCCCTGCATTAGATCTGGCCAATGTATCGGACCGGCGCATCGTTGATATGGCCTTGGCGGTGCTGCGTTCGGCCTATCCGGTATAACCTAGTAGTAAGTGCAAAGTTGGAGGAAACCATGGACCTAAATTCAGATTTTTCTAAAAGAATCCTAATACATTCCATACAAAAGCCTTGGGAGGCGTCCCCAATGCCGGGCGTTGATCGCCGAATGCTTGATAGAATCGGGGAAGAAGTTGCGCGCGCAACAACGA
>CALFSY010000227.1 GCA_937916365.1 uncultured Jannaschia sp.
GATAGCGCATTTTGGATAAAACAAGGTGCATCAAAGGCCAAACTTTTGGCGAACCTCGTCTAGGCTCTTGTATGTCGCCTTGCCACTGCGCTTGTGCTGTAAAGCCCTTTCAATCTGTTCATTCATCCAGGCGCGGTGTTCAGGCGTCACGCCGTCCTCGTGTTGCGGTGCAGGGGCTTTGGGTGACGTGGTGTTAGTGTTTGTCATGGTTTATTACAATCCTAGCTCGCTGTGTGATCCAAGCCGAACCAGTTCCAAGGTCTCATCATCGGGCTTGCGGTAAATCAGAATCAGATCAGGGCGAATATGACAATCGCGGCAATCCATCCACTGGCCGCTTAAAGCATGATCGAAGTTGTGACGCGGCAAGGGCGCATCGCGTTCGAGATACCTCAAAACCTCCTTTAACTTTTCGTCTAAAACAGGGGCGTGACGGCCTGATGTCTCCCGCCGATAATCGCGCTTGAATCGTCGTGTAAACTTAATCCGCCGCATTCAGTTTTTCAAAAAGATCACTGGTGTTTTCGGCTGTCACAACATCGCCGCGCCGCGCCGCTTCAATCGCTGCAATGGTGTCCTCATTGGGGATCAAAGGATCAAAGGGCAGGGCTTTTTCAATCGCAATACGGGTCATCATCATCCGAAACGCATCGGATATGGTTAACCCCATAGCCTCCAGCACTGCTGAGGCCGTTTCCTTGGTTTGCTCGCTAATCCGCGCCCGAACAACGGCTTTTTCTGTCATGGTGATCCTCCTATACTTGAGCCATATTGTAGCCCATTTATCCCAGAATGTCAATCAAAGCCCGATGAAAGGGGCTTACGGCTTTGGCTTGAATGTGGGTGTTTGGCGTCTCTGTGGCCGCTGAGGGGCGGTGTCTTGGTCTGGGGTGGGTGGAATGCCCTCAGGAGCGTTCTGCCCCTGTGTGGGCGTCTGTGCGCGTCTGGGGCGGGGGGTGTGTTCCTGATAGGCTTGGGCATAGGCACGATAAAAATCTGCGGCGGTGTCCAGTTTGGTCATGGCGCGCGCCTGTTTTTGCCGTGCAATCCGGTGCTGGCGTTCTAACAACTTGCGGTGAATACGCTCGCGCCGGTCAATCTGGGCAAGGTCATCGGCAAGGCTGGCGCGGAGGGTTGCATCGGCCTTGGTGCGGCCAAACAACCGCCGAATGACGCCGGCAACGCCCTTGGCCGCCAACCGGCGGTCAATCGCGGCAATCTCCGCCCTGATCGTGGCCTTGGCCGTGTCATAGCGCCCCTGTGTTTTAGCCACGTTGCGCCGTTGTGTGGCCTCTGTCGCCCTCTGACGGGCAGTCACGGCCTGCGCTTTGGCCTGATCGGTGTTGCGCGTGGCAATCTCTAGGTTTTCATCGCCAATCCGTGACGGCTTGCCCCGCCGTTCCATGTCATTGGCGACAAAACCGCGGTGATGGGTGGCTTCGCGCTCGATGCCCTGTGCCGCATAAGATCGGTGATCGACCCGCGCCGCGTGGCCGTGGCGTTCCAAGGTGCGGTTTTGGTGGTCTGCCCATGCTTTGCGCCACGTTTGTAACAGGTCTTCGCTATTCCAGCCCCGCGCCGTAGGCGTGGCTTTTTTGGCATGAAACCCCTCGGCGGTGAGTTCGCGCATGGTCAACATGATATGGGCGTGGTGATTGCGGTCATCACTGCGTGTATCGGGCAAGTGAATAGCAATATCGGCAATCATGCCGCGCGTGACGAATTGCTCTTGCACAAAACCACACACCAGATCGCGCCGTTGGTCATGGGTCAATTCATGGGGCAGGCTTAATTGGATTTCACGGGCAAGCTGTGCATTCTTGCGCGTTTCCACGGCTTCCACGGCGTTCCACAGCTGGCGGCGGTTACGCATCCAATCGGGGGTCTGGGCAGGGGTTAGAATGGCGGTATAAATCACGCCGCGCTTGCGGGTGTAGTCGTGAATGTGCCCGGTGCGTTCATCGTCCAGCCGTTCGGCCGCCCGATATGCGGCACTGGCAACAGATGATTGCCCCCGCCCGCGGCTAATGGCCTGTGCGCTGAACCGATAATCAGCCATTATGTGTGCCATTGGGGTGCAGGGGTGTCCCCTGCCGCACACAAACACGCAGTGTTTGTATAAGTGCGCATTTCATAAAACCAAAACCAAAACCAAAACCCATGCCCTTAAAAATAACCCCCTTACACATCATTGCAACCCAAAAGGCGATCAAGATTGCCAGATCATAAGCGCCAATGCTAAACCTTGTTCATGGTAACACGCACCACACGCAGGACAACATGGCGCGGCGCAAGACAGATCAAGAGCAACTGGAAGACCTCCAAAAAAGAAAAGGCCAGATTGAGGCGCGCATCCAAAAGAAACGCGCCGCCCTGCGCGTCATCGAGCGCAAGCGCGACACCCGCCGCAAAATCATTGCAGGCGCAGTGGCGCTTGAACACGCAGATATAGACCCCGCCTTCGCCAAAACCCTAAGACGGCTGCTCAATCAACACATCAAAACACCACATGATCGAAACCTGTTCGGGTTGGACGGGTGATGCAAAAATAAGAAGGCTCTACCGCCTCGAGTTTACCGAAGATGACCTTGTGATTTTTCGGCCACGCACGAAAAAAGAAACCTACCGTCAAAATATCATCCTACCCGAATGGGCCGAAGAGCAGGCCCGTAAGATCGCGCATAACAAGGGATGGGACTATTACGCTCAGCGCG
>CALFSY010000228.1 GCA_937916365.1 uncultured Jannaschia sp.
CTTTTGCACCCCTATTGGGGTGCGCGCGCCCCATGCCACCATCGCCGTAAAACAACATCCCTTTTCACCCCCACCCCCGCCCGCCACTTTTGGCGGGTTTTTCGTATGGAGACACACCCATGACCCAATCCAACTTTAACGCCTGCCTCGCCCACGTTTTGCAATGGGAAGGCGGGTATGTCGATCACCCGCGCGACCCAGGCGGCGCAACCAATATGGGCATTACCCACAAAACATTGGAAAACCATCGCAGGCGCCCCGTGACCAAGGCAGAGGTGCGCAACCTTACCAAAGAAGAGGCGGGCCAGATTTACCGCAAATCGTATTGGAATGCGGTGCGCGGCGATGATCTTCCCCCTGGTTTGGACCTTGTGGCGTTTGATGCGGGCGTGAACTCCGGCCCCCGTCGCGGCATTCGTTGGCTGCAAAAGGGGTTGGGCGTGGCCGTCGATGGGGTGATTGGCCCCAAAACTTTGCGGGCCGCAAAAAACGCAGATGCCGTGGCCGCAATTAAACGGGCCTGCGCCGCCCGCATGGGGTTTTTGAAACGCTTGGGCACATGGGGCACGTTCGGGCGCGGTTGGACGCGGCGCGTTGACGCCATTGAGGCCGCCGCCGTGGCCATGGTGGTTCCGCACCCAAGCGCCCACTTGGCCGCCGAGGCGACCCGCGCCGTGCAAAGCCACAATAAAGACCTAGGCGGCGCGGCAACCTCTTTGTTAGGAGCGGTAGGGCTTCCTTTTTTCCTAACAGGCACAGGAGCCGCCCCCTTTGTCCTTGATAGCGAATTACCAAAAATCATTGTGATTGCCGTAATCATTGCGGCGGTTTTGGGTTTTGTGATTTTCACTGCTCGCGCCAAGCGCAATCGTGATCGCGCCCGCGCCTATCAAAAAGAATCCCATCGCCAACACCAACAGGAGTCCACACATGCCTAACGCAAAGCCCTGGTGGACCTCTAAAACCTATTGGTTCAACGCCCTTATGGCGGCTTTGGCCGTCGCAAACGAAATCCTCGTCGCCCTGGATGGTCTGAGCCAGGCGGGCGTAGATCACCCCTTGATCGATAGCATCCGCACAGGTCTGATGCTTGCCGTGGTCATAGGCAATATTGTCCTGCGCACCATCACCACCACGCCGGTGAGGTTTGCCGCGCCCTCGGCCAATGAGGGGCGAACATGAAACAAATATTCACCTGGATCGGCGCCGCGCTGATCGCCCTTGTGGGGGCGTTTGGCGGGCGCTTGATCGGCAAGGCGCAAGGGCGCAGGCAAGGGAAAACCGCGCAAGGTTGAAAACCAGCGGTGCCGACAAAACCATTGCGAATCGTCGCCCATGCCCGCGCGGGCAGGCGAACAATAAAAGAACATATAAAAATGGCAATGCAGTTTGTTCGCGCCGCCGCCCCCGTTGCTCCATGGCAAGGTGGCAAAAGATTCCTATCAAAAACGCTTATTGATCGGATTGTGCGCATTCCCCACAAAACCTATGTCGAACCATTTGTTGGCATGGGCGGGGTCTTTTTG
>CALFSY010000229.1 GCA_937916365.1 uncultured Jannaschia sp.
GCGGGCGAGGCCGAAATCGCCCTAAGCGCGTTGGCCGAGGTGCAACCCAGCGGCCATTTTTTTGGCGCATCCCACACGATGGCGCGCTATCAAACCGAATTTTACCCGCCGCTTGTCCACAGTTATGCCAATTTTGGCACCTGGACAGAAAACGGCGCCTTGGATGCCACAACACGCGCTACCAAAATTTGGCAAAATATCCTAACCGCTGATCAACGCCCAAAACTTAACGGGGCACGGGTAGAGGCGCTAAACACCTATATCGCACAGAAAACCGCAACCGGCGGCGCCCCACCGGTAAGTTGAGGGTGATTTCACTAAACCAGAATAATTATACCGCACCCTTACCAGATCAGTGATACATCATGTTGGTGCATGATACAAAAATGGGCTGTCGAATTGGGAAAAATAACCGGCGGCGGCATCTTTATCAGACAAAATCGGCTCTATCGTGCCCAACCCCCAATCAATACTAAGATCGGGATCATCAAATCGCAGTGCTTGTTCGGTTTCGGGTGCATAAAATTCCGAACATTTATATACGATTTCGGTGTCTGGTGTGCGTGTAACAAAACCGTGGGCAAATCCTTCGGGTATCAAAATTTGCTTTCCATTTTCAAAACTTAACTCAACACCAAACCATCTGCCATAGGTGGGCGATCCCCGACGCAGATCGACCGCAACATCAAATAACAGGCCACGACCGCACCGCACTAATTTCGCTTGGGCCTTGGGCGGCACCTGAAAATGCAAACCGCGAATAGTGCCGATTTGCGTCGATAATGAATGATTATCTTGCACAAATGCCGTCGGTCCCCCCATGTCGATAATTTTTGCATGGTTATAAGTTTCGGCAAAAAAACCACGCATATCGCCAAATCGATTGGGGGTTATAACGAAAAGCCCTGGAAAACCGGTTTGTTCAACCTGCATGTTTGGTTCCGTTTGTATAGCGCAGTGGGGAATATGGACCTATATCTCGCCTACTTTGCAAACGTATTGATTGATATTTCACATACATGCTTAGCGGAATCTGCATCGCCCTTCGACTGTGAATGATCCGTCTTCGCGGCGCGTAACGGCCCAATCCTTGGTTTCTGGATCAATGACCCAATCCACAGCAGATCGTCCAACGCGATTAATGCAATGGCGCGTTGCGGGGAATCGTGCGCTTTCGCGTGCATCCTCTAAGGTCGCGCCATTTGCCAAGACACGTATGGTGAAGTCGCGGTTTGTTTCCCCCAATGACAGCCGCGCCCGATACGGCAAACCCACAGCTGCATTGCCACGTGGGCCAAAGATTTCAGCCAAAGTTGGCAATCGTTCGAGAAGGGCGCACGAAGACACAGACGTGACAACGCCCAATAGGGCAAGTGTCATCAAGGTTGATCTGCGCAAAATCATGGCTCCCCCACCATATATACTGCCCCCATTATCACGACATCATATAAAAGCCCATGCAAATCGTCACATGGGTGTTTACTGATGCACTATTTATTGCGCCGCGATCCCAGTCATATGACTGGTTCGGGCGCGAATGCGATCCTCAATCTCATCACGGAAATGGCGAATTAACCCTTGGATTGGCCATGCCGCGGCATCACCAAGCGCGCAGATCGTATGACCTTCGACCTGTTTTGTTACATCAAGCAGCATATCTATTTCTTCAACCGCGGCCTCACCTTTTACTAAGCGGTCCATGACGCGCATCATCCACCCTGTGCCTTCGCGGCATGGCGTGCATTGGCCGCAACTTTCGTGTTTATAGAATTTCGACAAACGCCAAATTGCCTTAACAATGTCGGTTGATTGATCCATCACGATTATGGCCGCCGTGCCTAGGCCCGATTTTTGATCGCGTAACCAATCAAAATCCATTATGGCATCGCGGCGCATTACCGCCGCCGGTAGACACGGCACCGACGATCCACCCGGAATAACGGCCTTAAGGTTATCCCACCCCCCGCGAATACCACCACAGTGGCGATCAATCAGTTCATCAAAAGAAATCGACATTGCCTCTTCCACCACGCATGGGTGATTAACATGACCAGAGATTGCAAACACCTTTGTGCCCGCATTATTTGGGCGACCAAACCCTGCAAACCATTCGGCCCCCCGCCGTAAAATCGTAGGAACAACGGCAATCGATTCGACATTGTTAACAGTGGTTGGGCAACCGTAAAGCCCCGCCCCCGCCGGAAATGGCGGTTTCATGCGCGGCATACCTTTTTTACCCTCTAAACTTTCAAGCAACGCGGTTTCTTCACCGCATATGTAGGCCCCTGCCCCATGGTGCAGATATAGGTCAAAATCCCAATCCGAACCTGCTGCGTTTTTACCTAAAAGTCCGTTATCATAACATTCGTCAATCGCGGATTGCAGAACCTCACGTTCGCGAATGTATTCACCCCGAATATAGATATAGCAAACATGCGCACCCATCGCAAAAGATGCAATCAAACATCCTTCGATCAATGTATGGGGATCGTTGCGCATAATTTCGCGATCTTTGCATGTGCCTGGCTCGGACTCATCGGCATTCACAACCAGATAAGCCGGGCGACCATCGCTTTCCTTAGGCATGAACGACCATTTCAAACCGGTGGGAAACCCCGCACCGCCACGCCCGCGCAAGCCAGAGGCTTTCATAATCTCCACAATTTTATCACGACCAAGTGCAATTAAATCTTTGGTGCCATCCCAATGGCCACGGGTTTTGGCCCCGTTCAATGTGCGATCGCGCATTCCATAAAGATTAGTAAAAATGCGATCCTTATCCTGCAGCATCCAAACCTCTTATCATATAAACAAATCTTGCATCCCGTGCAGGCCTTAGCATGATTACATTACGCATGGGAACGTTTGTTTCGCCGCGCCTTCCATATCCCATACGTGATGAAAAGCGCCCAGACCAGTGCGATTAGTGCCGCAAAATCTGCTATAAATACATAATGTGGGGGTAGGTTTAGCCACCCACCCAAAATTTGTGCCCCCATCCAAAGAACCATACCAACCGCAATAATCAATGCAGCACGGCGCAACCGCATCTTATAATAAAGCTCAAATTCAATCTGCTGTGGTGATGGTGTATTCATTATGAAACTTTTTAACACTATAGACGGTCGGCAAAACACAAAATGATGGAAAGGTATGGAGGCATCCAAAGTTACTTAAATGCGCGCCTTGGCTTGGGCAATGATGTCATATCGTTCACATGTCATTGCAAACCCTTTTTGGTGTGTGTTGAGCCAGGCCACACCCTCCGGATTTAGATTGGCAATTTGATCAAAATGATAGATACCAAAATCATTCAACGCCGATTGTAATTTAGGGCCAATCCCGTTGAGTGACGTTAAGTCATCGGCCTGGCCATTTCGCGGTTCGTCCAACAGATATGGGTTATGATCATCGGTAACCGCCTCCGTATGAATAATGTTTTTGGCTTCTGACGGCGTTTGTGTTATCGAAGATGCGTCAGTATGCGATGCTTGGTTATGGTGAAAGGCGCCGGACACATCTGGGCTGGTTGCTCGCGCCATGGCTGCCCAAAATCGGGTGGGTGTGCGTAGGCCAAGGTGTAGGGCCTGTAGTGCGGCATTTCCAAAAATGGCCACATTATAATTCACTAGATGAACAAAAGTTTGATGCGCCTTTTGGTTGCGCAGCCATACGTCATGTCTGATCATCATGATTTATATTTCCTTAAATGTTAGTGTGCCGATGACTTGCATTCAACGCGCATATGCGAGGCGGTCATCTAAATCCATGATTTAGGAATCACCCTCTTCCGCGGCGAGGCGCCGCGCCTGTTCAACCCAATGATCGCGTGTCACACGGCCATTAAATCCCTCTAGGTTTTGATCAACCCACGCCACTTCGTCCTCTGTCCAGTTTGCAACTTGATCGAAATGATAAAACCCTAAACTATGTAAATACTGTTCAAGTTTCGGCCCTACGCCCTTGATGCGTTTCAAATCATCGGGCTGTTCCCCCCGTGGTTCATCTAAGCGCGCAGGGCGCGTTCCGGTTGGGGGCGGTGTATCCGCAAGCTCTGGCAGTGATGCCGGTGTTATGGGGGTAGGATCCCCGGCGACATCAACGGATTGATCGGTCGCGATAGGCGTTTGCGCAGGTTCAGCGGCAACGCGCACAGAGGTATGTGCTCGAGCTGGTTGCACAGGCGCGGGTAATGGGCGACAAATTGTCAATGATATAAAGGCCCCGAGTGCGACAAAAATTATCGCGCCAAAAAAACTGGCCTGCATAAAGGTCCAGGCCCCTAAAACCATTAACATAACGGCGGCAAATGCACCCACTGCCAACGCAACGGCCCATGTCATGGCCGTGCACATCGTCTTGTTTGAATTTGTATCCATGATGTTTGCCCCCATATTCGATCTACACTGTTAACATTTACATCAAAATCGTTACTTTGTCTTTAGCCACATTGCACAATATCACATAGCTGGACTCAACGAATTCGTTTGATCGTATCACCTTGCTCACGGGCAAGATGCACAGACGCATTAAGTGCATGGCGGTCCGCCGCATAATCCACCAATGATGTTACCCCCCCCGCCGGTTCGGAGGCAAAGCGCCCATCTTGCGGCCCCGGCGGCGGAACACGACCTGCTGCCAATTCATCTATGATCCAGGCCAGCTTTTCCGCTGTCAAATCTTCGTAATAATCTTTGCCGATTTGGGCCATTGGTGCGTTGGCACAGGCACCGAGACATTCGACCTCTTCCCAGGAAAATTTACCATCGGTGCTGACGTGATGGGGATGTTTGGCAATCTTTTCCTTGCAGACTGTGATTAAATCCTCTGCACCGCAAATCATGCACGACGTTGTTCCGCATATTTGGACATGGGCGGTGGACCCCACAGGCGACAGCTGAAACATAAAATAAAACGTCGCCACTTCTAAGGCACGAATATGAGCCATGCTTAACATATCCGCCACATATTCAATGGCAGGCCGGGTTAGCCAACCTTCTTGTTCTTGGGCGCGCCATAGAAGCGGGATTATCGCACTGGCTTGCCGCCCTTCGGGATATTTTTGTATTTGCGTCTCTGCCCAAGTCTGATTTGTGGGCGTGAAAACAAAAGTTTCGGGTTGATCTGGGTGCAGACGTCTAAGCATTGGGCAAATATCCGTAAAAACCTACATTATCCCCTGCTGCAAAAGGCGGCATTTGTCCATACTATGCAACATCCCATTTCTATCAATCAAATGACAGTGCGCAAATAATCCAATCCATAGGCGACACCTGCACCTACGATCGCCCCAATGAACATGCGCAAAGAACCCCGCGCCACCGATGCACCTATCCCGCCGGCCAGGGCACCAATTATCAATATCCACGTAGCATCATTCATTTTTGTTCCTCACTGATCTAGATAATCGCTTCGTCTGTCTTATCGTATCCACACTTTCGTATTAATTGTAAGAAGTCGCCTCACATATGATCGAGGCTCACAATCATTATATAAGCATAAAGTGTGGTATTCACACCACATCTAGGCGCGGCAAGCGTTACCTCGGCGATATACGATCACATCCCAGGGATTTGAGGTGAAAACATCAAATCCCTGGGGCGCAAGATTTAATTTGGAATATCGCTCGTTAAACCTTCGACATAAAAATCCATACCAACCAACATCCCATCATCGGCTATTTCACCATCGGCCAACCATGCTGTGCCATCTTGGCGATTGATGGGGCCGGTAAATGGATGGTAATCGCCCGCTGCAATACGACCGGTCAATTCGCTAGCCGAAGTGCGCACATCTTCGGGAATTGCTTCGGTCATATCGCCCATTTCAACCATTCCGGGACCTATGCCTTCCCAAGTATCGGTTGAGGTCCAGGTTTCTGACATCGCGTCACCCACACGGCGGATGTAATATGGGGCCCAGTTGTCGATAATTGACGATACACGGGGCAATGGTGCAAATTGCGCCATGTCCGAGGCTTGACCAAACGATACAATACCGGCCTCGGCCGCCACAGTTTGCGGCGCGGTCGAATCGGTATGTTGCATTATTTCAAGCAGAAGACGGCATACGAGATTGGTCAGTGACTGGAGTTCAGACGT
>CALFSY010000230.1 GCA_937916365.1 uncultured Jannaschia sp.
GTTTATGCGGTGGACGATGTGGAAAAAGACGCGATGATAACCACGGGCCTGGGCGGCAAAGGCAAAATTGATGTGGCGCGGTTCAAGGGCCTGGGCGAAATGGATGCAAAGGATTTGAAAGAAACCACCATGGACCCGCACAGCCGCACATTGATTCGCGTGGGGGTAGAGGACACCGCCGCCGGGCAAACCGGCGATCTGGTTATGCGCCTGATGGGCAAAAAACCCGAACTGCGGTTTCAATACATCCAAGAAAACGCGCAGTTTGTGGATGGGTTGGATGTTTAAGAGAAATAGATGCAAACATTTGGTTATATATTAGGAATTATACTTATCATTGCAGCCGTAATAATTCTTAGCCTTGCTGGATGGTATTTCATTTTAATTTTAAGGGCAGTCGTAGAAGGGGCAAAAGAACTTGAACCAACTGTGTATGTGCCATTGTTTGTGACTGTTCTAACAGCTACTCTTGGATTGAGTGGAACACTCTATATCCAATGGGGAATACGGAAACGCGAGATCGAAGCTGCGCATCGGGAAAGAAAACTGGAAATTTATCTTGAGTTCATGAAACTTGTTGAAAACATCTTAGCATCGTCAAATGAAGATTTGGATGAAGAACCTATGCCACGCTTAGAATTGGTCAAACAACTTCTTTCAATAAGAACACGTGCCATTCTCTGGGCTTCACCAAGTGTCTTAACAGAATTGGTTGAGTTAGCGCGTCCGAATAAAACAACTAAAGAAATGTTCCAAAATATTGATAGACTTCAACGTGCTATGCGTGTTGATCTTGGCCTCTCCAATCGTGGGCTCAATGATACTTTCTTCACTCGAATTATGCTGAAAGACCCTTCAGAATTGGATAATTTGAAATAATGTCTGTGTGCAAATTTCCTAAACCCTGCCTCGGTCAAAGATTCCTTGAAATTGGGCCTAATACCTAAATGACTATGTAGGTCACGCCGATTATATCTATGCGCCAACTCCTCCTCATCTTCCTCCTTCTCACCGCCTGTGGGCGGCCTTTAACGTCG
>CALFSY010000231.1 GCA_937916365.1 uncultured Jannaschia sp.
ACCATCAACTTTAGTAAAACTATCCTCTGATTTACTTGATACAAGCTCATACGGTATTTTTATATCTTTAGGATTAAATATAAAGTTTTTAGATTTTACATAGCGAAATATAATATCGTGTTTATTTGGAAAATCTTTTCTTGGGCGCCCCCCTTGAGTATAGCACCAAACGATTTCATTGCGAAAGTTTTGCTTTCCAAACACCGCATCCATCAGTTCTTTCAAATAATGGCTGGCCGTTGGGTCACAATGCAAATAGATGCTGCCGGTGTCTTTCAGCACGCGGCGCATTTCCAACAATCGCACGGCCATGAAACATAAAAACGCGCCCATATCATCGCCATAGGCGTTGCGGCTGCCCTCCACCACATTCAGGACTTTGGGAAAATCATCGGCCAGTTTATCCAGCCAGTCGGGGTGCACGTCATCCTCCCACGACCAGCGGTCCTGAAACGACGCGCCAGAGGCCAAACTATCGGGCGTGGCGTGGAAATCGCGGCCCTTGTTAAACGGCGGGTCGGTGGCGATCAGATCGACACTGTTTGAATTCATCGCGCGCAAAAAATCCAGATTATCGCCATGGAACAGCGTGCGGTTTTGCCAATTTGTGGTCATGGTTTATATCGTTTCTTGCTCAAAATAATCGTTTGCCCCAACATTTGCCCACGGGCGCGTCAGCTTGCGCGTTTCATCCCCATGGCCCGCGCCCGCATCCGTGGATCGGCATCAAACAACGCGGCCAGTTGTTCGGTCATGACGCCGGCCAACTGTTCGGCATCGGTAATGGTGACGGCGCGTTCATAATACCGCGTGACATCGTGGCCAATGCCAATGGCCAACAGTTCGACCCGGCGGCGTTTTTCGATCATCGCGATAACATTGCGCAGGTGTTTTTCCAAAAAATTCGCGGAATTAACGCTGAGCGTTGAATCATCGACCGGCGCCCCGTCTGAGATCACCATAAGGATTTTCCGCGCCTCGGGCCGGTGTATCATGCGCCCATGCGCCCATTCCAACGCTTCGCCGTCAATGTTTTCTTTTAATAGGCCTTCTTTCATCATCAGGCCTAGGTTATTGCGCACCCGTCGCCACGGGGCATCGGCGGTTTTGTATACAATGTGGCGCACATCGTTCAAACGCCCAGGCGTTGGTTCGCGGCCCCTGCTTAACCACTCTTCGCGCGCGCGGCCCCCTTTCCAAGCGCGGGTGGTGAACCCTAAAATCTCTACCTTAACTCCACACCGTTCCAAGGTGCGGGCTAAAATATCGGCACATATTGCGGCAATCGAAATGGGCCGCCCGCGCATCGACCCTGAATTATCCAACAGCAACGTCACCACGGTGTCGCGGAATTGCGTGTCGCGTTCGACCTTAAAGCTAAGCGGTGTGGTGGGGTTTGCCACAACCCGTGCCAGGCGCCCGGCGTCCAAAATGCCCTCTTCGCGGTCAAACTCCCAAGTGCGGTTTTGTTGGGCCTGCAACCGCCGTTGTAATCTGTTGGCTAATCGGGATACCGCGCCTTTTAAGGGATCAAGGTGTTGGTCCAGATAGGCCCGCAGGCGATGTAATTCTGGGGGTTCGGCCAAATCTTCGGCATTGATGATTTCATCGTGTGATGTGCTGAACACTGTATAGGTTGGATCGGCCTCGGAACCGGGGGTGGCGCGCGACGGATCAGGCGGTGCCTGACCATCGGGCAACTCTTTTTGTTCGGTGTCGTCGATTTCACCGCCTTCGTCCATTTGAATTTGGGCTTGGGCGGCATCTGGTTGTGCATCTTGGGGGCGTTCGGGGTTTGCGTCGGCGTCTTCTTCGTTGTGGTCATCTTGGCCGGTTGAATCGGGTTGGTTGTCTTCGGCCTCTTCTTCACCATCTTCGATGTCGTCTTCGCCCGTTTGGTCGGGATCATCGCCCAACTGATCGCCGTAGCCTAGATCGTCGATAAGTTGTCGTGCCAGGCGGGCAAAGGCCGCCTGATCGGATAGCACGTTGTCCAAATCGGCCAGTGTATTGCGGCACCGTTTTTCGATAAAATCGCGCCATAAATCCATGATATTTTCAGCCTCGGGCGGCATGGGGCGGCCCGTTGCCAAATGGCGAATAAGATACCCCGCGGCGATGGCCAATGGGGCGTCGGTTGCCTTTTGAATATCGCCGTATCCTTTGCGCTGGGCCTCATTCCCGATTTTTGCGTCGATGTTGCCGGCGGTGCCGGGCATATGGCGGGCGCCCATTGCCTCGCACCGCGCGGTTTCCATGGCCTCCATCAGATCACGGGCCATGGCGCCTTGGGGGGCATAGCGCACCGCCGTGCGCGGGTCGTGGTATTTGTGCCGCAGGGCCAGCGCATCGGCCGTGCCGCGCGCCAACAACACCTCGTCCTTGGTCATACGGCGGCTGATTTGCGGCAAGCGCAGGGCATCGCCGTTCACCCCCGGGGGATCGGCGGTATAGCTGACGTCTAGATCGGGGTCGTCGGCCATCACGCGCGTGGCATGGGCCAGCGCCTTTTTGAATGGCTCGGTGGGGTTGTTGTTGGGGGACGATCGTTTCATGCGGACATTGTGGCCTTTGTGGGGATATTTGATAGAACGTTTTAGCGTGCCCTTACCGGTTCGTTCTCCATCGCGGCGAGCCCGGCATTACAAGGCGCTGGAAACAGGGCATTTTCCCCTAAATGCGCTATGTCTAAATTCATTGGCTCTATACGCCCCGTATCGGACAGTGTGACGATTTCCTGTTCTGTTTCTGGATCAATCGTTGTTGCATTTACGACATAATCCCCGGTTCGCAGATTAACATCACAGTCCATGTTGCCTCCCATGATACGATCATAGGTTGAATAGGTGAATCCCGCCAAAACAAACCGCCCGTCACGATAGGCAATCGTATAGGTTTGTGTCCAAGGGCGGCGACCAAGCCCAATTTGTTGCGATGTGAGGAGGAGCGAATTATGCTGCGTGGTCTGCAAGGTTGGCGCCATACCCCACATGGCACCATTAAACACAATATTACGGGCAATCAAAAGTGGTTCAGAGGGTGGTTGTGTTCGCCGGTCGCGCAATATTACCAAATCGGCACGATCAGGTTCGGTTTGGCTTGCCAACACCAACGTTTGTTCACAACCATTGCTGTCATTCACCATGTCGATGCACACGCTATCAATAATGCGCGGTAAGATTTCAGTTTCGGCGGTGGTTAAATCGTGGGCTTGTGCAGGTGGGGTGAAGGATAGGCTTATCAATCCCAGAAATAACACCAATAATCTAATCATTCTATTCCACCATTGGTTGTGTTTATACTGTATTTTTAGGTGATGTTCATGCCCACCGCGCTTTCGGGTAATTCCTCATCAAAACAGCGTTGGTAAAATTCGGCCACGACAGGGCGTTCCAATTCGTCACATTTATTTAGGAACGATACACGAAACGCATAGCCTACGTTGCGAAAGATTTCGGCATTTTGCGCCCATGTGATCACTGTGCGCGGCGACATCACAGTGGATAATTCACCATTCATAAACGCCGTGCGTGTCAGGTCCGCCAGGGCGACCATCTGGCTAATGATTTGCCGCCCTGCATCGGTGTTATAGTGCGGCACCTTGGCCAAAATGATGGCGACCTCTGCATCATGGGTCAGATAATTTAAGGTTGCAACCATGGACCAACGGTCCATCTGCGCTTGGTTGATTTGTTGCACACCATGGTAAAGGCCCGTTGTATCGCCCAACCCCACGGTATTAGCCGTGGCAAATAACCGGAAATGTTGATTGGGTTCGATGATTTCGTTTTGATCCAGCAATGTTAATTTTCCGTCGTGTTCCAAAACCCGTTGAATAACAAACATCACGTCCGCACGGCCTGCATCGTATTCGTCAAACACAATCGCCACAGGGTTGCGCACGGCCCAAGGCAGGATGCCTTCGTGAAATTCGGTGACTTGTTTTCCATCGCGCAGTTTGATTGCATCTTTCCCGATTAGGTCGATCCGGCTGATGTGACTGTCGAGGTTTACGCGCACCGTAGGCCAATTCAACCGTGCGGCCACCTGTTCGATGTGGGTGGATTTGCCAGTGCCGTGATACCCTTGGATCATCACGCGGCGGTTGTGGGAAAATCCGGCTAGGATGGCCAGCGTTGTGTCAGGGTCGAATTTATACGTTGTGTCCATCGTCGGCACACGATCGGTTGGGGTGGCAAACCCTGTTACCTTCATATCGCTGTCGATCCCAAAAACCTCACGCACGGAAACGTCTTTGGTGGGTATCATGTCCATGTTTGTGCTATGTTTCGTCATATTATTCTCAACGATTGTGGACTTGGGGGATCTTTGCCCATCCTCCTGCACCATATCGTAGGGCGGGGCAAGGGAAAGACCATGATGGGCCGTATCTGGTCTAGCGCCATATCAAGTTTAGGTTCCTACGCCAACGGCTGACGCATGCAAACACGGGCTTTCCCAAGGCAATGCGCCGTTTGAGATTTGTTTGTGAACCTTTGAACCGTCTAAATCGCGTTATGCGATTTGGGTGGCTAAAGTTGACTCAGCAAAGCGGGCGTCGGCCACGCATCGGCGGGTAATCCCAGGCGTCGTTGTTCGGCGCGCACGGCGGCGCGTGTGCCTGCGCCCAGTATCCCATCAATCGCACCCACATTATATCCCCGTGCCTGTAATCTGCGCTGTAGATCACGCATTTGATCGGGGGATAACCCTGGATCAGGGCGGCGGGCATCAAAGATTGGCGCACCTTCTAGCCGCGTCGCAAAATAGGCAGCGGTTAACACGTAAGTAAAACTTTGATTCCATTCAAACAGCACCCGAAAATTCGGATAAGCAAGGAAGGCCGGACCATTGCGCCCCTGTGGTAAAATGACCGAGGCCTGCGCGTTGCGCAGAGGAAGCGCGCCACCAGATCGGGCGCGAATGCCATCGGCCTCCCACGCGGAAACGCGGCGTGTTGTGTGAATGCCGGTTTGAAACCAATCAAGGGTATTTGGCACTGTAACTTCCACAACCCAGGGTTCATTGGCCCGCCAGCCCAAGGCCGACAAAAGATTGGCCCCCGACATCAACGCATCAGGTGCAGATGTGCGTAAAGAAACACGCCCATCGCCATCCCCATCAACGCCGTGGGCAATAATATCTGCGGGCAACATTTGGACCATTCCAATTTCACCGGCCCAGGCACCCACCGTGCCCGCGGGATCAAAATTGCCGCTTTCAAATAGGGTTAGTGCGGCAAAAACTTGTGGGCGAAAAATATGCGGACGGCGGCAATCATAGGCCAGTGTGACCAATGAATCCAGCGTGTTATAATCCCCCTGAAATGAACCAAAATCGGTTTCAAAGGCCCAAAAGGCCAACAATATACCGCGGCTGACGCCATAACGCCGTTGGATGGCGTCAAAGACGGCGGATTGGCGGGCCGCGTTGCGCACGCCATTGTCAATGCGATTCTGGCTGATTAATTGACGGGCGAAATCCGTAAAGGGGCGCGCAAAAATACCTTGGCGGCGATCTGCGTCAATGGCGCGTTGATAATAATTCGCGTGGGAAAAAAACACATCTATGTTGGCTTGTGCATGGCCCCGCTGTATGGCCTCGGCCCGTAAACCTTGGACAAATTGCCCAAAATCCCCGCCGCATGTTTGCGCATTCGCGGATATGGCTGTTCCTAACAAGAAAGCAATCGCAAAGAAATAACGCATTAAACCCCCCTCGCGCCATGATTTCAAAGGTAGTTTAGCAATGCCACACACATCTGCGCAAGTCAGAGAACTGTGAGAAAAAAGATCCCCCCAACAACCGCGCCCCAAATGCGCCATATCGCTTCGACAGCGGCTTCGATATGAATGGCGGAAATATTTTTGGCTCCATCGGGGTTTAAGAATGGGTCGGTGGTCATGTTGCCGTGATAGGCGCGCGGCCCCGATAGGGCAACGCCAAGGATCCCGGCCATGGCGGCCTCGGGCCACCCGGCATTGGGGGAACGGTGGTGGCCTGCATCGGACCAGACCCTACGCCACCCGCCATGGCCGGGATGGGTCAGCGCACATAAAAGAGCGGTTACACGCGCAGGTAGCCAATTCAAAACATCGTCAAGCCGCGCGGCGGCCCACCCGAATTCGCGATAACGGGGCGTTCGATGCCCGATCATACTGTCTGCGGTATTTATAACCTTGTAAAATATAATGCCGGGCAATCCACCCACCAAAAACCATAGGGCAGGGGCAACCACCCCGTCCGACAGATTTTCGGCGGCGCTTTCAATGGCGGCGCGTGCAATGGCGGGTTCATCCATCGCACCGGTCTCGCGGCCCACGATCTTGGCAACTGTTTCGCGCCCTTGATCCACTGAACCGCGCAGGGCGTCCGCCACCGCCAGGATATGTTGTGACAAACTTTTCTGAGCCAGCAGGATTGCCGCCCCAAGGATTGACCAAAGCCAGCCAAGGGGCAGCAATTCAATAAGGCGCCCCAAAAAGATTGCTAAAAACGATAAGGTCGCGATGAACAACGCACCCTTTAATCGACGCATCCGCCCCTGGTTAAACGTTTGATCGCCCCACGTAATCATCCGCCCCACCGCCACCACCGGATGCGGTAGACGCCGCCACAGCCAACGCGGTTCACCCAACACTGCGTCGAGTAGAAGGGCGATGAACAAAAGCGGCGCATTCATCAAAATCATTCGATTGCCCGTTGTAAACGTTGCCAGGCGGTTTCATCCCCCGGTAGGCCAAGGCGGATCCATTGCGTTGAATAGGGAAACGTGCGCGTCCATATCTTATGTTGCACAAATCTGTCGCGCCACACGTTTGCATTTGGCACTTCGTAGGTTCGGAACAAAGACGTGCCACCAACCACGTGTGCGCCCACGTGGGCCATGAATGTGTCAAGCCGTGCCGCCGTTTCTGTTAATCGTGCGCGCGTGGCAGCGGCCCATGCGAAATTTGCCAACGCATCTGCGCCGATGGCCAACGCCGGGCCGGAAACCGCCCATGGCCCTAACATATCCCACAAACTAGGGGTATTAGGGGGGCCTAATAAGGTTTCCGCGCGCCCAATGGCAAAGCCCAGGCGTAGCCCGGCCATCCCCCAGAATTTACCAAAACTTTTCAACACGATCATCCCCGGTTCGACCGTGCGTGCGACATGGCTTATTTTGGGGTTTGTATCACAGAAACTTTCGTCGATCACAGTCAGCCGTGCATCACACCGGCCATCCCACAAACGCCCATCAGGATTGTTTGGATGCACATAAATATGAATAGGCGCAGCGGGATCATCCGTCACACGGCGCCCAAAGGCATGAAACGCAGCCGCGTGTTCATTGTATGTTGGAGGGGGGATATAAACATCGCCTTTTGCCACCATTGGCATCAGCGCAATTATGGCCGAGGTTCCGGGCGCGGCAATGATGGTGGCCCCTTTGGGCACATCCCAAAAGGTGCGTGCAGCGGTCAAAAGCCGCTCCATCGCTGCCGTATCGGGCAGGGCCGCCCAAACATTAGGCCCAAGCTCCCCCACGGGATAGGCAATCGGATTGATACCGGTGGATAGATCCAGCCAATCATCTCTCACCCCACCATAATGCGCGACAGCTGCATCAACCCCACCCCCATGGTCGCGTTGGGTATGTGCTAAGGGATTCATGACCTGGTGAAAGCGGTGTTAAGTGATGCGCAACGTGTGCCGCCCATGGGAAGCATTCCAATCAAGGATGGGATTGATCGGCACAATTCTATGGGGGTTTATGGTGGTGTGGCTATAATGATAGTGGCGCACGATATGGTCAAAATGGATCACATCGGAAATACCCGGCCATTGGTATAATGCGCGCGTGTATGCCCAAAGATTTGGGTAATCAATCAATCGTTTGCGGTTACATTTGAAATGGAGGTGATACACAAGATCAAATCGCACAAGTGTGGTGAACAAACGCCAATCGGCCTCGGTCGCGCGATCCCCGGTTATATATAGGTTTTTCGCCAATATACCTTCGACCCAATCCAATGCGTCGAATAGGGTATGAACGGCCTTGTCATAGGCTTTTTGTGTTGTGGCAAAGCCAGATTTGTAAACCCCATTGTTAATGTCAGAATAGATGCGCGCATTTATTGTGTCGATCTGCGGGCGTAAATCAGTTGGATAAAAATCCGCTTCATTGCCGGTAATTGTATCAAAGGCCGTGTTGAACATACGGATGATTTCCGAGCTTTCGTTTGATACGATTGTGCCTTTTTCTTTGTCCCACAACACAGGCACAGTGACACGAGTTGTGACATTCGGGTCCGCGCGCTGATAAATTTCGCGTAAAAAAGCAGACCCAAATACATTATCGCCCGTTGCCCCATTAAAATTGGGGTCAAAAGACCATCCATCGCCCAACATATCCGGATGCACCACGGAAACATCAATGTGCGCATCCAGATCTTTTAAGGCGCGGAATATCAACGTGCGATTCGCCCACGGACAGGCGTGGGATACATAAAGGTGATAGCGCCCGCTTTCTGCTTTGTATCCGCCTGCGCCGGTCGGGCCTGGGGCGCCATCCGCGGTGATCCAGTTGCGAAATTGCGCGGCCGCGCGTTTGAAGGCCCCGCCGGTGGATTTTGTATCATACCACTGATCTTGCCATGTGCCGTCGATCAAAAGGCCCATTTTACGCCTCCGTCTTTTGAAATCATTTCAAAATGGGATCGCATATCTTGCATTTATAATAAACCATCATATGAACCCAACACCCATGTATTGGCTGATTGATCGGCGGAGTATACCATGTCCCCCTTTTTGCCCAAATCGATCATAGATGAATTGGCATTGGCCCGGCAACGCACGCGACGCAAACGCGCGACATGGGCCGTGCATGTTGGGGAACATGTTTTTCCAATTTTAGACTTTGGCGAAAATGGTTTTGTTATAGACATCAATCACGGACCACGGTTAAGGGGGTTAGTCGATATTTACGAAGGGCCGCGGCATCTTTACGAAGCGTTGATCGTAGCCTCGGCCCAAGACGGAGATGTCATGCGATATGAGTTCAAACGCAACACAGCGGCCGCAACAACCCCGGCCTTAGATTTTGCGACACGTGAGGATAGTCTGATCCTGTTGTTGCCAAAGGCCTAGGGGAATGTTTGAGATACGTCACACATGAATATGCGCCATTGCCTTAGTGCTGTATTTGTTTTTAAGGGTGCGGCGCATAATGAGGCGCGGCCTCTTGGCTATTGCGATCGGAATCGCCTAATTGCCGCACGCTGACACTTGGGGTTTGTTATGATCAAAACACCTTATCTTTTGTTTCTGGGGGATGCGCCGGATCAACTGGCCGCTAAGGTTGCGCAGGGTATACGCGATTGGGCACCAGAGCACGCGGTTGGCCAATTCCGGATGGAAGGGTGCCAAGCAACTGTCAATGTGCCTGATATGACATTGGCCGAGGCGAAGGCCGCCGGTGCCAAAACGTTGGTTATTGGTGTGGCCAACCGTGGTGGCGTTATTTCCGATGTGTGGAAACAGGTGCTGGTGGCCGCTTTGGAAGAAGGGTTTGATTTGGCCTCGGGTTTGCATAACCTATTGCGTGATGAGGCGGATTTGGTTGCGGTTGCGCAGGCAACGGGGCAGCGATTGCATGATGTGCGCGTGCCCGATCGCCCGTATCCCATTGCAGATGGTAAAAGGCGTAGCGGCAAACGATGTCTGGCAATCGGCACCGATTGTTCGGTTGGTAAGATGTATACCGCGTTGGCGATGGACAAAGTCATGAAACAGCGCGGCCAAAAATCAACCTTTCGTGCCACGGGGCAAACCGGCATCTTAATTGCAGGCGATGGCGTGCCCTTGGATGCAGTGGTTGCCGATTTCATGGCCGGTGCCGTTGAAACCTTGACCCCCAATAACGATGACGATCATTGGGACCACATCGAAGGGCAAGGCAGCCTGTTTCATGTATCATATTCTGGGGTCACTATGGCGTTAATCCATGGAGGGCAGCCCGATGCCTTAATCCTAAGCCACGAACCCACCCGGCCCCATATGCGCGGTCTACCAGATTATACTTTGCCGTCGTTAGAGGCCTTGCGCGATACTGCCTTACCATTGGCGCGTATCGCCAACCCCAAGGCAAAGGTCGCGGGTATTTCGGTCAACACTGCTTTGATGGCTGACGATGCCGCCCTAAGGTATCTTGAAGAGGTTGAAAAACGCATGGGGTTGCCCACCGTTGATCCATTTCGCCACGGGGCAGGGCGGCTTTGTGACGCGCTTGATACGTTATAACGCCAATGATTTTGGTTCACCACGAAACCTTTCCGTTGGCCGAGGTTTTTACCATCGCGCGTGGATCACGCAGCACGGCCGAAGTTGTAAGGGTGGAAATCACGCGAAACGGCGTAACAGGGCAGGGTGAATGCGTGCCTTATGCTCGCTATGGTGAATCGATCGCCAGCGTTACCGAACAAATCACAGGATTACCCCAAAACATTTCGCGCATAGATTTGCAAACGGCACTACCACCCGGGGCGGCGCGTAATGCGGTTGATTGCGCATTGTGGGATTGGCAGGCCAAGATGGAAAATCGCCGTGTTTGGCAGCTTGCCGGGCTACCAGAACCAAAGCCTTTGGTCACGGCCTTTACATTATCGATCGATCGGCCAGAGGCAATGCAGGCCGCCGCCGCACGGCATGGGGATCGCCCACTTTTGAAAATAAAGCTCGGCACACCGGATGATTTGCCGAAGCTGGCGGCGGTGCGGGCAGGGGCCCCTCAGGCGCGCATTATCGTTGACGCGAACGAAGGTTGGAGCGCAGAGACCTATGCCGAACTTTCCCCCTATCTTTTGCACCTAGGTGTGGAGATGGTGGAACAACCCTTACCCGCACATGATGATGCGGCGCTAACCACACTTGATCGATCTATTCCAGTATGTGCCGACGAAAGTTGCCATGATCGCGAAAGCTTGCCGAAGCTTGTTGGCAAATATGATATGGTCAATATCAAACTGGATAAAACCGGTGGATTGACCGAGGCCTTAGCATTGTCTCACGCCGCCAGAGCACAAGGATACGGCATTATGGTTGGGTGTATGGTGGGATCGTCCCTTGCCATGGCGCCAGCAACGTATGTGGCGCAGGGGGCCGATATTGTAGATCTTGATGGCCCGCTTTTGTTAGCAGATGACCGTGACCCAGGGTTACATTTTGAAAAATCTATGATTTTCCCACCACCGCGTGCATTATGGGGATAGATATAATGGGTTATAAAGACCGCATATCTATCCACCCCCTGTCATAAGGCACGAATTTGAATGAATTTTCTGTTATCATCCCTGCGACAACTGCTGCGATAGTATTTGTGCATTACATGGCCACATGATGTGACGGGCAAATGTAAAACGCAAACTCAGGCTGACGCAGCCATGGCCTCAGGTTGAGCGGCATTGGGATCGCGCAACACATACCCCCGACCCCAAACTGTTTCGATATAGTTTTCGCCGCCCGTCGCCTTGGATAATTTTTTGCGAAGTTTGCAGATGAAAACATCAATGATTTTCAATTCGGGTTCATCCATACCGCCATACAGATGGTTTAGAAACATTTCCTTGGTCAAGGTGGTGCCTTTACGAAGGCTTAATAATTCCAACATCTGATATTCTTTTCCGGTTAGGGGAACCGCGTTTCCGCTAGCTTCGACAACTTTTGAGTCAAGATTGACGGCAATTTGACCTGTGTTGATGACCGATTGTGCATGGCCCTTTGATCGGCGCACAATGGCATGAATACGCGCAATCAATTCTTGTCGATGAAAAGGTTTGGTAAGATAGTCATCGGCACCAAACCCAAAACCTTTTAGTTTATTTTGAGTGTCGTCGAGCCCTGATAAAATTAGAATTGGTGTGTTGATCCGCGCCGCGCGAACCTGTCGCAAAACTTCGTGCCCATTTATGTCCGGTAAATTCAGATCTAAAAGGATAATGTCATAATCGTATAGACGCGCAAGATCGACCCCATCCTCGCCAAGATCCGTTGTATAAACGTTTAAGTTGGCATGTTTGAGGATCATCTCAATACTTTTGGATGTTGTCGGGTCATCTTCTACAAGTAGGGCGCGCATCTGCCTCTCCCAGTTTCACGTAAATACGGATAAGATTCACTTAAAGAGTTAATATTATGTTACTTTTCGGAAAAAGAAACCTAAAATTACAATTTTCATGTTGCGACACCTTTGATTTCGTAGGTTGTGTAAGCATGATATGCTTCAATCTTGTGCTAACCAAAGAAAATTGTCCATGTAGGCAAAATTAGGCGCTTATTTGTATCGCGTTTAACACATTATTTCCGAATCGGTTGGATACTATCCCTGCCATGGATGTTTTGGGAGGCGAGCCATCATGAACATTAGCAACCTACCAGAGGTGGCTTCAAAATCTTACGATAAAGCGTTTCTGGTTTCTTACCTGGAAATATTGTCGATGTTGGAACGATTACACCGATTGATGCTGGATATTATAAACGATGAATTCAAACGTGGGCAGATATTAGAAATAAATTCTGTTCAAGGTCTGCTTATATTCAACATTGGCGATGATGAGGTCGCAGCAGGGGAACTCAAAAGTCGTGGTTATTACCAAGGTTCGAACGTATCTTATAATCTAAAAAAGCTCGTCGAATTGGATTACGTTCATTATCAACGTTGTGATACAGATCGTCGTTCATTTCGGGTGCGACTTACCGAAAAAGGACAGCATGTGCGGGATACAATACAAAATCTTATGAAAGATCATGCAAAATATCTTGAAAAAAATGGTGTTCTGGGCATGGGGGACATGCATCAAACCAACGGTGTTTTGAAACGGGTTGAACGCCATTGGATCGATCAGATTCGTTTTGTGTATTAATGATGGTTTGCACTGTATGTTATCATCTTTGACACTTTAGGCCAATTTATGGCTCCATCAGTGATGGGGGAATTTCCAATCGCTCTTCCCGCGCGGCGAGGGTTGGGATTATTTGGTTTACCAAAGCACGCCGTGTTATCGGGCCCCGAAAGTGCAATATCACTGTGCCTTCATCATCAATAAAGAAGGTTTCAGGCATGGCAACGACTCCCCAATCTCGACCATTTCGTGCCTGACTATCTGTGCCAAGTCGATCAAATGGATTCCCTAATTCTTGCAAGAAATTGCGTGCCTGTGATGGATTATCGCGGTAATTAACGCCGAAAAGCGGATTCCCTGCGGCAGCCAGTTCTGTCAACGTGGGGTGCTCGGCACGGCAAGGCGGGCACCAGGAGGCCCAAAAATTTAGGATAATAAGCCCGTTACCCTCTAAATCAATACGCCTTAGGTTGGGGATATCCTCAAATGCGGTAAGGTTAAGGGGTGGGGCAGTGCGGCCTTCTTGTGCAGAGGGCAAGGTTTGGGTGGTGGCGCCACTGTTCAAATCATTTTGGGCCGTGATAAGTTCAAATCCAACAACACCCAAAAAACCACACGCCAGAAAAAATGGCACGACCTTTAGCCAGTTTCCGTTCATCACGATTTCCTGTTCTGGGTTTCGTGCGCCTTTAATTCTGCATGAACGCGATTGGATTTGATGACTGATCCAACCACAAGGGAAACGAGCAGAATTATTGCCACGGCGTAGGCCGCTATGACATCCCATGTGTAGACGCCCAAATCTGGGATCATGCTACACGCCCCTGCACGCGCAGTGTTTTGACACGACGCAAGCGAATTTCGGTGCGCGTGCGATATAAAACCAACGCTAAAAACAAAAACCAAAATCCAACTATGGACAACACCAGCGGATACCAAAACACATCTGCCATTCTTTGTTCCCCATCTAACGGTAACACCGATTCCCCTTGGTGTAATCCTTGGTTCCAAAACACCAAAGCATACCGGGATGTAACTGCAAAAACCGATCCCACCAAACACAAAAACGATGTTAAATCCGCCGCGCTATCGGGGTTTTCCACAGCCCCCCACAAGGCAATGTAGCCAAAGTAAAACAACAATAATATCAAAAACGAGGTTAAGCGCGGATCCCATTCCCACCAGGTGCCCCACATGGGTTGCCCCCAAAGCGCGCCTGTAAATAGCGCGATAAGCGCAAAGACCATCCCCACGGGGGCGGCGGCCTTTGCTGCCAATGCCGATACATGATGGCGCCGTATCACCCAAATCAACGATGCAACCAACATCATAATCCACGTATTGATTGCCATGGTTGCAGTGGGCACATGGATGTAAATAATTTTTACGGTCGATCCTTGGCGATAATCATCCGGTGTGAAAAAAAACCCCCAGATCAACCCACCAACCACGCACACCACCGCCGCCCCAAAAATCCACGGCAGAATTATCGCCGTGGTTTCCATGAATTTTCTCGGATTCGCGTATTCCCAAAATGTAGACATGATGAATGTATTAAGCCCTTACAAC
>CALFSY010000232.1 GCA_937916365.1 uncultured Jannaschia sp.
CGACAGCGGCCATGAGAAATGTCGGCTGAAGATGCGCTGGCCGAGGCTCAGGCGTTAACGGTAGAGGAAATGGAAGCTACAGGTTATTAATAGCCCGGGCAATCAACGCATGTTGTATAAATGCCTTGACGGGCGCCGGATTTTTTCCGGCGTCCTTTCTAAAGCAGGTGTTTGGATAATCTTTGGATTTACCTAATAACCCCTTATCGTATGTTCCAATAGATGCGTCAAACCTTGGCATTTGCGGCAAACTTTGGTGAATTGCACACACTCCCTTAGCGCGGGCATAATCAAAGGCGCATCTATGGCAACGCAACATTCACAATCCGCTGCACGCATAATGATGGCGCCCGCTGTTTTTTTATTGCTGGTGTGGATGCTGGTGCCGCTTTGTATGACGTTGTGGTTTTCGGTTCTTGATTATCGCCCCATACGTGGAACCTTTGAATGTTGCGAAGGATTGGGCAACTATATCCGCTTTGCCACATCATCATCATTTCAAGATGCAGTTTTAACCACGTTTTTAATGGTTGGTGGCATTTTATGTGTCACAGTGATTGGTGGTATATTTCTGGCGCTTCTGCTGGATCAACCCATCTGGGGGCAGGGCATTGTGCGTATTCTTGTGATCGCGCCGTTTTTTGTAATGCCTACTGTGTCGGCGCTTGTCTGGAAAAACATGTTTATGAATCCAGTCAACGGGCTTTTCGCGCATATCTGGTCGTTTTTTGGCGCTGAACCGATCGAATGGCTTTCCAAGGCGCCGCTGACCTCGATTATTATGATTGTATCATGGACGTGGTTGCCTTTTGCGACGCTCATTTTATTGACCGCTATTCAATCGCTTGACACCGAACAACTTGAAGCGGCCGAAATGGATGGGGCCGGGCCGTTAGCGCGGTTTGCATTCATTGTTTTACCGCACCTAGCACGGGCCATCACGGTTGTGATTTTGATCCAAACGATTTTTTTATTGGCCATTTTTGCCGAAATCTTTGTGACCACTGGCGGTGGTTTTGGCACACGTACGTTGACGTATTTGATTTATCAACGTGTAATTGAAAGCCAAAATATCGGTCTTGGTTCGGCGGGTGGTATTTTTGCCGTCATTTTGGCCAATATCATTGCGCTGTTTCTAATGCGCATCGTTGGCAAAAACCTGGATGCATAAGTAAAAGAAGAGGAAGCGGTATGGCCCGCACAATCCCCATTCGCCGCCGTATCACATTTACCATCCTGGCATGGATCATTGCGATACTTATCTTTTTTCCAATTCTTTGGACAATCCTAACCAGTTTCAAGTCTGAGGCCGAGGCGATTGCGGACCCACCCCTGTTCCTAAATTTTAGTTGGACGTTGGAAAATTACGCCATCGTGCAGGAACGTTCCGATTATTTACGCTTTTTATGGAATTCGGTGGTAATCGCCTTTGGCTCCACGGCACTTGGCATTTTGATTGCAGTGCCGGCGGCCTGGTCAATGGCGTTTGTGCCGGGCAAGCGCACCAAGGATGTGCTGCTTTGGATGTTGTCGACCAAGATGTTACCGGCGGTTGGTGTGCTTTATCCAATCCGTTTGATTTTGATTGAGCTTGGCCTTTTGGATACCAAGGGCGCCCTGATCTTTATTTTAACAATGATTAATTTACCGATTATTATTTGGATGCTTTACACCTATTTCCGCGAAATTCCGGGCGAAATTTTACAGGCTGCGCGCATGGACGGTGCCGGCCTTCGCGAAGAAATTCTGTATGTGTTATTGCCTATGGCTGTGCCGGGCATTGCCTCAACCATCCTGCTGAACATTATTCTTGCCTGGAACGAGGCATTTTGGACGCTTACATTAACCACAACCGATGCCGCCCCACTTACCGCCTTTATCGCCAGCTATTCCAGCCCCGAGGGATTATTTTACGCGAAACTATCGGCGGCCTCGACCATGGCGATTGCCCCGATACTGATCTTAGGCTGGTTTAGCCAAAAACAACTTGTGCGCGGCCTAACCTTTGGCGCGGTAAAATAGGGACACACTATGGGGCGCATCACACTTGATAATGTATCGAAACGTTTTGGCGAGGTTGAGGTCATCCCCCCCCTTGATCTTACGATCGAAGACGGTGAATTCGTGGTTTTTGTAGGCCCTTCAGGATGCGGTAAATCCACCCTGTTGCGATTGATCGCGGGGTTAGAGGATGTAACCGACGGCCAAATCCGTATCGACGGCAACGATGCCACCGCCGTTCCCCCGGCCAAGCGTGGCTTGGCCATGGTATTTCAATCCTATGCGCTATACCCGCATATGTCGGTGCGCAGGAACATTGCGTTTCCCCTGCGTATGGCGGGCTTAAATGTCGCGGAAAGAAACCGCCGTGTTGAAGCCGCAGCAGAGGTTTTGAATCTGACCGAATACCTTGATCGACGCCCGGGGCAGCTTTCGGGGGGGCAACGCCAACGTGTGGCCATTGGCCGGGCCATTGTGCGCGAACCGGCGGCTTTTTTGTTTGATGAACCGCTATCCAACCTTGACGCCGCATTGCGGGTGGGGATGCGATTAGAAATTGCCGAACTGCATAAGCGGCTAAACACAACAATGGTTTATGTGACCCACGATCAGGTGGAAGCCATGACAATGGCCGATAAAATTGTCGTGCTGCGCGCGGGTCGCATCGAACAGGTTGGCACCCCGCTTGATCTCTATCGCGCGCCGCGCAATCTGTTTGTGGCGGGGTTTATCGGTAGCCCTAAAATGAATTTCCTAGATGGGGCAGAGGCCGCACAGCGTGGAGCCCCCACAATCGGCATTCGGCCCGAACACATCATGCCGTCGTCCGAAACCGGGCCTTGGCAAGGGCGCATTGGGGTTTCGGAACACTTGGGTTCGGATACGTTTTTTCATGTGCATATGGACGGGCGGCGCGACCCCATCACAGTACGCGCCGGAGGCGAGGTTGATATGCGCCATGGTGATACGATTTATCTAACCCCCGATAACGCGCGCATTCATAAGTTCGACGCGGCAGGACAGCGGATCGAATGACCTATGACACGATTGCAAGGTAAATCGGCGTTGATTACCGGCGGGGGCCGCGGAATTGGCAGGGCCTTTGCCGCCGCCTATATTCGCGAAGGTGCGCGCGTGGCCATTGCCGATATTGACGCAGATCGTGCCATTCAAACCGCCCTTGAATTGGGGGACCAAGCGGTCGCCATCCCAATGGATGTAACACGGCAAGACAGCATTGACACCGCCGTTGCCCGCACAATCAATCATCTGGGCCAGATTGATATTCTTATCAACAACGCTGCGATATTCACCGCCGCGCCCGTCGTTGATATTACCCGCGCCGATTATGCACACGTTTTTGACGTGAATGTTGCAGGCACGATTTTTACATTACAGGCCGTCGCGCGACATATGGTTGATCGTGGTATTCGTGGCAAAATCATCAATATGGCCAGCCAAGCCGGACGCCGCGGCGAACCCCTGGTCGCGCTTTATTGTGCCACCAAAGCGGCGGTTATCAGCCTGACACAATCGGCCGGGCTGAATTTAATACAATATGGAATCAACGTAAACGCCATTGCCCCGGGGGTGGTGGACGGCGACCATTGGGATGGTGTCGATGCCTTTTTCGCCAAATACGAGGGTAAGGCCCCTGGCCAAAAAAAGGCCGAAGTGGCCGCCAATGTGCCCCATGGGCGCATGGGGCAGCCAGAGGATTTAACCGGCATGGCGGTTTTTTTGGCCAGCCAAGAGGCCGATTATATTGTTGCACAATGTTACAATGTCGATGGTGGGCAATGGATGAGCTGATGAAAAACACACTGTCCGATCCTTTAACGCTTAACAATTCCACCCTGTCGCAGCTGCCAGACGCGATTAAACGCCCCACCTATGATCGCGCGCGCCTGACCCCTGGTATTGTGCACATCGGGGTGGGCAACTTCCATCGCGCGCATCAAGCGTGGTATGTGCACCAATTAATGCAACAGGGCGAAGCGTTTGATTGGGCAATTATCGGGGCGGGTGTCCGGCCCAATGATACCGCGATGCGCGACAAATTGCGCCAACAGGATTATTTGACAACGCTGATCGAACTGGCGCCTGATCGACGGTCTGCCGAAATTATCGGCCCAATGATTGATTATATTCCGGTTGAGGTGGGCAATGGCCCTTTGATTCAGGCCATGGCCGACCCCGCAATCCGCATCGTTTCGTTGACCGTAACCGAAGGCGGGTATTACCTGGATCCCGCCACAGGCGGATTTGATGCCACCCATCCCGATATGGTGCATGATGCACGCCATCGTGATGCACCGAAAACGGCCTTTGGGGCCATCGTTGCCGCGTTGAACCTACGGCGACAGGTCGGCATTCAGCCATTTACCGGCCAAAGTTGCGATAATTTGCAAGGCAACGGGCGCATTTTGCGTCAAACAGTCGTTGGTCTTGCCCGGCTTAGCAACCCTGCGTTGGCGGATTGGATCGACACCCAAGGCGCGTTTCCCAATGCAATGGTCGATTGCATCGTGCCCGCCACGGGGTCCGCCGAACGGGCGCTATCCCGCGATATGGGGGTCGTTGACAACGCACCGGTTGCCCATGAAAATTTTCGCCAATGGGTGATCGAAGATACCTTTTGCATGGGGCGCCCGAACTGGAACAAGGTTGGCGTGACCTTTACGGATGATGTTCATCCCCACGAGCTTATGAAAATTCGCATCCTTAATGCCGGGCACCAAGTCATTGCAAATGTGGGTGAGGTGTTATCAATCGAAACCATCGCGGACTGTATGGCGCATCCACGCATCGCGGCATTTTTTCACAAGGTGCAACAAGATGCGATTGTGCCCTATGTGCCCGCCGTGCCAGGAATGGTGGCCAAGGATTATGTGATGTTGATTGATCGCCGGTTCTCCAACCCCGCGATTCAGGATACGGCCCGCCGGGTCGCGTTTGATGGGTCATCGCGGCATACGGGGTTTGTTCTGCCAATTTTGCGCGACGCCCTGCGTGCTGGGGGGCCGGTTGATGGATTTGCATTGGTCGAGGCGTTGTGGGCGCGGATGTGTTTTGGCACCCGCGAAGATGGGTCAACCATCGAACCCAACGACCCACATTGGCAGAATCTAACGACTGTTGCGGCACGGGCCAGGGCGGTGCCCCATGAATGGTTGGCGCAATCACACATTTATGGCGATCTGGCCATGGCCCAATCTTTCGCCCAGGCGTTTGAAAAATATCTTAAAATAATTTGGACCAGCGGCGCCCTTGCCGCCATAGAATCATATTTGGGGTAAGCGATTTATTACGCAGTTGTTCGCATGGGGTGGGTTAATGCAGGTTATCTCTTAGATCTCCAAGAGCGCCTTTATGCCCGTTGCACGATAACCTCGTGCCCCACGCTTTCGGGTTCATCATCGTGGATTTCCGGTGGAAACCCCGGGGCGCGGATGTCAAGGTTTGTTGCCTCTTCCAGCCGTTTAATGATGTTGGGCGAAAATTCTCGCGCACCGTAACGTTCGATCCCGTCTTTGAAGATGTCAATCATCAACGGGTTGATTTCAAGCGGCACACCAGTGCGATCGGCAACCCCTTGAAACAATCCAATATCTTTTAAGACCAAATCCATGGTAAATGATATATCGCGCGATCCGTTCAAGATAACCTGGCTTTCGGTTTCATGAACAAATGAATTTCCTGAACTGATGCGTATCGCCTCATACGTGGTGCTCAGGTCCATGCCCGCCGCCTTGGCCACGGTTAGGGCTTCAACACATGTGATCAGGTTGGCGGTGGCCAGGTAATTTGTCATAACCTTTAGGATTGAGGCAGAGCCCAGCGCCCCTGTATGCAATACCCGCCGCCCCATGGTGGTCAGCAGCGGCAAGATACGATCAAACGTTGCGCGATCACATCCGGCAAAAATGCTGATATTGCCCGTGGCGGCCCGATGGCAGCCGCCTGAAACCGGGCAATCCACCGCCGCGCCGCCCGCCGCAATCACCTGCGCGCCCAGGCGTTTGACCTCGGCCTCATCGGTGGTGGACATTTCCATCCAGATTTTGCCAGGTTTGATTTCCGACAAAATACCATCGGTGCCCGCCATCACCTCGGCGGAAATTTTGGGGGACGGCAGGCATGTGATAATATGGTCGCATGCGCGGGTCATCGCCGCGGCGTTTGGGGCGGTTTTGGCCCCGCGTGCAACAAAATCAGCAACCAGATCATCGTTCAAATCACGGACGGTTAAATCAACACCATTGCGCAATAAACTGTATGCCAGTTTCGCCCCCACATTGCCCAGACCGATAAAACCAACCTTCATTGCATCCCCCATGTTTTATGATTTTGACGACACCGCATTTGTATGACGGCGTCAATATGTCGTGTCAGGCATTTTATAACTCCGAATGTAAAATGCCGGTTCCTATTTTAATTGAGGGGGTGAAGGACGGGGGCCAAGACAAGCGGCCATACACCCCCAGCCCCTAGGCCGGGCCGTCATTGCCGGGCGCGTGGGCTAAAACCTTGCGCGCGACCCGAAAACATTCCAGCGCCTGTGGAACACCGCAATATATGCCGATGAAATGGATAATGGCGCGGATTTCCTTGACACTCACCCCGTTGTTGATCGCCCCGCGGCAATGTGTTTCCCATTCGTGCATCTTGCCCAAGGCACCAATCATCGCCAGGTTCATCATGCTGCGGGTTTTGGCATCAATCGCATCATCGCCCCACCCAAACCCCCAACACCAGGCTGTCATCGCCTCTTGAAAGGGGCGGGTAAAATCATCCGCTGCGGCAAGGTTTTTCTCAACGTAATCGGCCCCTAACGTTGCTTTGCGTTGGGCAAGTCCTTTTTCAAACAGGGCGTTGTCTATCATCACATGTGCCTTTTGCGTATGGAATGGAAAAAGAGGCGCGGCATGATTGCGCGCCTCTTGGGTATTGTGTGTGGCTTATGCGTTTGGTGATGCCACAACCGGCCCTTCATGATCATGGGTTGTGGGTAGGCCCGCGGCATTGCGCCGCCCATCGCGCCAGATGGCCTTGATCAACGCCACGCCCATCATCACCATCACCACACTGAACGGAAGGGCCCCGATCACCATCGCGGTTTGAATGGCCCCCAAACCCCCGGCAATGATTAAAGCCCCCACCACAAGCGCCAAGGCCGCGCCCCAAAATAAAATATGGGGGCGGGCTTTGGGCCCTTCATCACCCGCAGCATTGATGGTGTTGATAATCAAAACCGCACTGTCGGCAGATGTCACCAAATACGTCAGCAACAACACCACGACCACAAGTGACATGATCCATGCCAAGTTTTCGCTTAGGATCACGGCAAGCGTGGCGAACAGCTGATCTGATGTGCTGGCACCTGCGATGCTGCCCTCGGCCACGCCCGTTAGTTCCAGATCAATGGCTGTGCCACCCACGATAGCAAACCAAACAAAGCACATCAGCGATGGAATGACCAGCGCACCAAAAACGTATTCACGGATGGTGCGGCCTTTGGAAATCCGCGCCAAAAACACGCCTACAAAGGGTGCAAACGCAATCCACCACGCCCAGTAGAAAATCGTCCACGCACCTTGCCATCCGGCTGCGCGGCCCTCTGTGCCTACGGCATATGCCTCGGTAATGGCATCTTGGGGTAGGCTTGCAGCGGCGGTGGGCAAACCTTCTTGGAAGGACGCAAGCGTTCCCCAAGGGCTTGTTGCTGCGTTGTGGACTGCGGCTAAGTCTTCGGCTGGTAACGCCGCAACAGCATCCGGCGCATTGGCTGTGAATGCCTCAAGCGAGACCGGTTGGAAAACGGCAAATATGTTAGCGGGGATTGACACAAAGTAATCAAAGATGCCCACAAACAGCGCCTGAAGACCAAAGAACGTTGACCCAAACGCCACGAAAAACAGCAATAAGAAAAAGCTAAGCCCCATGTTGATGTTCGACAACCACTTGATCCCTTTGCCCACACCCGACAACGCCGAAAGCGTGGATGCCCCCATGATAACCAGAAGGGCAAATATAATAGCCATGGTTGAGGTTGATTGGCTGCCATCTTCAGCCACGGTATAAAGCCAATCACCGAATCCGATTCGACTAAGTCCGGCAACAAATTGTTCCACGCCAAACCCAAGGGTTTGGGCCACGCCCAGAACGGTGGCGACCACGGCGACAATATCAACGATATGTCCCACAGGCCCCGATAAAGCACGCCCAAAGATAGGGGCCAAGGCCGACCGAATGGTCAAAGGCAAATTTCGGCGGTAACAGAAAAACGCCAACGATAGCCCTACGATGGCGTAAGATGACCAGGCCGCCAACCCCCAATGCGTGAACGACCACACGTAGGCCGAACGCACATTTTCTGCGGTTGATCCTTCTGTAATGCCGCGAATTGTATCGGGATTTGTGCCCCAGTGGAACATGGGTTCAGCGGTTGCAAACGTTAGCATCCCAATCCCAATGCCTGCACCAAACATCATGGAAAACCATGAAAAATTTGAAAATTCGGGGGTATCATCATGGTGGCCAAGTTTCATGCGCCCCGCGGTTGGCCATACTGCTAAGCCCAGGCACAGCAATACGAAAAACGCCATCACATAGACATACCAATAATTAAAACTGGAAAGAATGAAGGCGTTAAGATCGCCAAGCACATCACCCGCTTGCTGTGGAAAAGCCACCGCCCAGATAATCATTGCCCCCACAATAACTTTTGCGGTGATTGTGACGTCTTTGGTGAACCCACGATAAAACCCGCTCTCGGCGGTGTTAATCGGTAAATGTGTTAATGGTGGTTTCATTTGTTTTTCCTTACTGTATAGGAGTTTTCGTTTTTATTCATTCTGCGATGTTGGTTGACCTAACCGAACAGCGATATTTTTGGTTTGCACGTAATTCCAAAGAGCTTCGCGCCCTTTTTCGCGGCCATACCCCGATTTACCATAGCCGCCAAAGGGGGTTTCTACGCCACCCGCATACCATTCATTGACAAAAATTTGCCCTGCGCGCAAACGGCGTGCCGCATAGGTTGCGCGGTCAAGATTTGTGGAAAACACCCCTGCCACCAGGCCGTAATCGGTGCCGTTGGCGATGGCGATTGCTTCGGTATCATCTCGGAATTTAAGCACCGATAAGACGGGGCCAAAGATCTCTTCGCGTGCGATTGTCATGTCAGGTGTCACATCGGACACTACTGTGGGTTCTAAAAACGCCCCCGGACGGTTCAGCGGATGCCCCCCGGTCACAATGCGCGCACCTTGGGTTTGCGCCTCAGCCACCATACGGGCGGCGCGGTCACGTTGGGGGATGGACACCATTGCCCCCATCGTTGTGCCAAATTCAGCACGTTCAATTCCCGGTCCAACCGATAGACTGCGCGCGACCTTTTCCGCCCGTGCGATTAAATCGTCATGGCGGGATTCATGCACGATCACGCGCGACATAGCCGAACACACCTGACCTGCGTTAAAGAAAATCCCCATACGAATATCGTTTTCAAACGCCTCTAAATCGGCGTCATCGTGCACAATCGCGGCTGATTTTCCGCCCAATTCCAATACACACGGCACCACATTGCCCGCCGCCGCCCGTGCAATGGCAATGCCCGTAGGCACCGATCCGGTAAAGACAATTTGATTGACCAAGGGGTGCGCTGATAGGGCGGCGCCGGCCTGTCCGCCTAAACCGCACAAAATATTTACTGCACCTGGTGGAAATCCAACATGTTCGGCGGCGCGTGCGATCCAAGCATTGGTTAGGGGGGTCATTTCCGCTGATTTGACAATACAGGTATTGCCGGTTGCCAACGCGGCGGAAAGGGATCGTGCGGTCATTTCCAAGGGGAAATTCCATGGAATGATGTGGGCCGAAACACCATAGGGTTCGTATTCGGTCCAATCAAAATATCCCGCCCCCAGGGGGATCGACCGGCCTTCGACCGTGCTGGCCTGATTGCCGTAGTATTCAAAATAAAGCGCGGCGCGCTGCACCTCACCATGGCTTTCCCAAAGTGTTTTGCCTTGTTCCAGGGTTAGGGTGGTGGCAATGTCTTCAATGTGTTCTAACAGATATTGCCCCATGGCTTGCACCATCCGCCCACGTTCGATGGGGCGCATGGCCGTCAAGGCGCCGGACATATGCGTGCGCCGTGCGGCCTCAACGGCGCGATCTACATCGGCGGCATCGGCCAGCGCGTGCTCGGCGATTTGTTCATTGGTTGCGGGGTTGGTAACGGCAATACGCCCCGCCCCGCCATCAACCCAGGTGCCGTCGATATAATTTTGCCAATAAGGTGCGATGTTAGCCATTCAAAGCCTCCCGTATCCAGCGGTGTAAGTGTAGGATCGAATGTTCCGAATTCACCCCGCAGGCCGGATCAACAACCAACGGCCCCGGCACATATCCGCGCGATTGCAGACCACTTTGCACGGATTCGACCAGGCGAATATCCTCGGCCACAGTGGTGGCACGGTCTTGCACGGCCATGCGGCGAACGGTTTCATCGTCATGCCCGCCCACAGAATACCAACCGCGCCATACCACCACATGCCCCGTATCCACCGGCCGCCAATGATAGGTATTCAGCAGATTGCCAGGATACACCTGAAACGAAAACATGGGCCAAAGAAACCAAGAAGAGTATTTGTCATTATTTGAAAACCCGCTATTGATGTCATAGGTCATATTATCGGGCAGGTTGCATTCCGCCGTATGGCGCAGACAATACCCCTGCGGTTGTATATCATAGGCCTCTGGCTTAATGACGCCGGTTGAAAATGTTGGGTGGTTCAAGCTACAGTGATAACATTCAGAATAGTTTTCAACCGAAACTTTCCAGTTGCAGTTTTCGGGAATTTCCACCCATTCCAAAGGCTTTAGATCGGCCCATTGCGGCACGAAAGATTCTAATTCTGCGCGCACCCCTGGAAACCAATCCTCCATCGGTTTTGCATTTGGATCTAAGTTTACAAAAACAAAGCCTAAAAAAACCTCTGCGCGCACCTCGGTCAAACAGATTTTGGATTTATCAAATCCAACAACAGGTTTAGAATTGGGTGCGGCACGCAATTTACCGGTTAATTCATAGGTCCAGGCGTGGTAAGGGCACACAATCACGCGCGTCGTGCCTTGCCCCTCGACCAACCGATGGGCACGGTGTTGGCACACATTATAAAACGCGCGAACAACACCATCGCGCCCGCGGATACAAAACAAACTTTCGCCGACGATTTCACAAGTAAAATAATCGCCTGGATTTTCCAATTCGCCAACATGGCCTGCAAAATGCCATGTGTGTGCGAAAAGCCCCTGGTGTTCCGCCGCAAACATGGCGGGATCGGTATAATAGTGCGCTTCGAGTGATCGAACAGGCGCAGAGGGTGTGATCATTCAGGTTCCTCCAGATAAAGGCCAAGCTGACGGCGGCGTTGATGAAAGGTTTCGACCCGCCCCACGACCTTATCGGAGGCAACGGCAATCACAAAACTTAAAAGGGTTTCCAAAACGGCAATCATTGCAACCGATGAAGGGAAAAATTGCGGGGTATCGGTTGCTATCACCAAACTGTTTTGTGCCGCACGGATAATCGGGCTGGCCGGACTGTCCGAAAGCGCGATGACATTCACGCCTTGATCGCGGGCAACCCGCACAGCATCGACAACCTCGCTCCGATAGGGATGGCAGGTCATGGCGATCAAAACATCCCGATCATCGGCCCAGGCAAGATCATCAATCGCGGTGAAGCCCGGGCGTGGAATGGCATGGAAATCCCGCATACCGGTGGCGGCAAGATAGGCAAAAAGGCGCGCATTGGCGTTCATCGCACCAACACCCAACGCATACACATGTCGCGCGTTCCAAATGGCCTCTGCCATGTGATTAAGCGTTTGGGTGTCAATTTTGGCAAATGTATCTTCGATGTTTCGCGTGGCCGATTCCATCATATCGGCGTAAAGCCCACCGATACCGCCGGATTTTCGGATGTTTTGCAGCCAACGCGCGCGGTCGGGGAAATTGACACCCCCCCGGCGAATGGCATCCCGAAACGGGGCGCGGAATTCTTCGTAGCCGTCAAATCCCATTTGCCGCGCCATACGCACCATTGTGTTGGGTGTTACATCGGCCTCTTCGGCAATTTCACGCACTGTTGAAACACCCACATTTTGTGGGTTTTCCAATACATAACGCGCCGCTTTCTGTGCCGCGGGTGTTAAGGTTTCCCACTCTTTGGTTAAACGCCGCAGAACGGGCGGTGTTACATTTGTGCCATTCATGGTTGACAGTGTTACATATGTATCCTTACCTTGTCCATCAATTTGCAACGCTTAATGCACACGACACAAAGGATACGTTAATGGCAGACGCCACATTTCCCAATCACGCCCGTGTGGTCATCGTTGGCGGTGGCATTATGGGGGTGGGGTTGGCCTATCACCTGGCGCACGAAGGCTGGGGTGCTGAGACCGTTCTGTTAGAAAAGGCCGAACTGACCAGCGGCTCAACCTGGCACGCGGCGGGGCAAATCACCCATTCAACCAGCAGTTTTTCATTGGGTAAATGCGTTGACTATAACATCGGCCTTTATTCCGGCGTGTTAGAGGCCGAAACCGGCCAAGCCGTCACATGGCATGGGTGTGGGTCTTTCCGGTTGGCTTATACCGAGGATGAAATGGATTGGTTGCGCCATACGCTTTCGGTGGGGCAGGGTTTGGGCTTTAACATCGAGCTGGTGGGGCCATCGCGTGTTGCCGAGCTGCATCCGTTTTATAACCTAGAGGGTGTTATCGGTGCCCTATACACCCCCGATGACGGGCATGTGGACCCAACCAATGTGACCATGGCCATGGCCGCAGGTGCCCGTGCGCGCGGCGCGCGGATCATCCGCCGCTGCCGCGCCACCAATATCACTCAGGCTGAAACCGGCGAATGGGTCGTTGAAACCGAGCAGGGCACAATCCGTTGCGAACATGTGGTTAATGCCGGCGGCACCTATGCCCGGCAAATGGGCGAATGGTCAGGTCTGCAACTGCCCATGACATCAATGACCCACCATTATTTCGTCACCGAACCGGTGCCAGAGTTTGCGGGACTTGACCGTGAGCTACCGGTGATTCGGGATGATGCGCGTGTGTCCGGCTACATTCGGATGGAACAAAAACGCGGCCTGATCGGTATTTATGAAAAGGCCAATCCCAACACAGTGTGGGAAGATTTTTGCCCGTGGGAGGCCGAGAATGAACTGTTCGATGCCGATTATGATCGCATCATGCCGTGGCTCGAAGAAAGCCTAAACCGAATGCCCATTTTTTCTGAACTGGGCATTCAGCGCGAAGTGCACGGCGCCATCAGCCACCCGCCCGATGGCAACCCATTGATCGGCCCGGCCCCGGGTGTGCACAATTACTGGTGTTGTTGTGGCACGCAGATCGGCATTGGGTGGGGGCCCGGATTAACGCGCGAACTGGCGCGGTGGATGGTGCATGGGTCGGCCGATATTTCTATGCGCGACTACGATCCGCGCCGATTTGGGGCCTATGCCACCAAAGACTGGCAAATCATCAAAGCCAAAGAAGATTACACCCTGCGCCATGAAATTCCGTTTCCGCATTTCAATCGGCTTGCGGGGCGGCCCGTTAAACCATCGCCCCTGTTTAGCATCCTAAAGGCCAAAGGTGCCGTGTTTGAGGAAGTCTATGGGTTTGAACGCCCGCGTTGGTTTGCCGCAAATGGCGTGGAACAGCGCGATTATTATGGGTTTCGCCGCACGCCGGTCGATGATCTGGTCGCGGCTGAGGTGCAGGCCGTGCGCGAACGGGTGGGCATTATGGATGTTACCGCCTTTACCAAGGTTGAGGTTAAAGGCCCCGACGCCTACGCCCTGCTTGACCGGTTGACCGCCAATCGGATGCCGCAAAAGGTTGGGTCAATCGGATTGACTCACATGCTCAATCATCGTGGGCGGATCGAGCTGGAAACCACCATCGTGCGCATGGCCGAAGATCGGTTTTATCTGGTGTGTGCCGCATTTTTTGAACAGCGGTTGTTGGATCATCTGGCCCAACACCGCGCCGATGAAGATGTTACCATCACCGCCCTGTCCGATACCTGGGGCGCGTTGGCGTTAAATGGGCCGCGCGCACGCGATGTGTTGGGCGCGGTCACGGACGCAGCCCTTGATAACGCATCATTTCGGTGGTTATCGGCGCAGGAAATCACCATCGCGGGGCATAAAATCTGGGCCTTTCGCATGTCATATGCCGGTGAGCTGGGGTGGGAGTTTCACATGCCAAACGCCGCATTGGTCGATGTGTATACCGCGCTTTGGGATACAGGCATCCCCCACGGCATCGCCGATTACGGCAGCTTTGCCATGAATGTCATGCGCATGGAAAAGAGCT
>CALFSY010000233.1 GCA_937916365.1 uncultured Jannaschia sp.
CGGTTTGGCTCATCTGTGTCCATGTTGCAATTTCTTCGATGGAGCGTAGGCATCCGGTGCACAATCGTGTTTCGGGGTGAATAACGCAGATGTTTATGCACGGGCTGTCGATGTCGTGCCTACGCCAAATCGTGTCGGTTTGTTGTGTATCTTTGGTCATTGCGGGGCCTGTAAATGGTGCAATCGATCAAGTGCGCCTTGCAAAATATAGCTCGCCGCCACGGCATCAACCACCTGGGCGCGGCGTTTTCGGGTCATATCCGCCGCAATTAGGGTTTTTTCCGCCGCAACAGTGCTAAGCCGTTCATCCCAAAACATCAGGGGCAAATGACCCACCCCCCCAGTCTGTGTCAAGTTTTGGGCAAAAGCGCGGGTTGATTGGGCGCGCGGCCCTTCGCTACCATCCATATTGCGCGGTAACCCAAGCACCACACCACAAATGGCGCGTTCATCAATCACAGTCGAGAGGTGTGCCGCGTCTGCCGTGAATTTTGTGCGTTTTATGATACCCAGGGCCGTGGCAATGGTGCGGCCTGTGTCCGAATACGCCATACCGATGGTTTTTGTGCCTAGATCAAGCCCCAAAAGCGCGCCGTGCGGTTTTAAGACTGCGGCAAACCCTGTAAAATCGGTGCAGATCATTCTGCCACCTCGGCCAATGGGGCCACAGCTTGGTTAATCAATGCCAAGGCTTGGGGCGTATCGGCAAAGATCACACGGGCCTCATCATAGGCGGTTTGGGCCGCTGCGCGTTGCCCCAACACCAGATAGGATTGAATTAGGCGGGCCCAATCCTCGGGCGGGCCGCCCTCAGCGCCCAAACGTTGGGCCAATCCTTCGACCATATTTTCAATCATGGCAAGGCGATCCTCGGGCAGCATATCTTGCGCGGCAATCACATCGGCCTGCGAAGGGCCCAAAGCGGTGGCGCGGCGTTGGGGCAGATCCCCCAAACGCACGGGCGCCCCCGCAAGACGGGCCACATCCTCAATCTGTAAGACAATCGGATCAACCCAGGGATCATCGACGGTGGAATCGGCCAGCAGAGCCTGCCAAATCGGTAAGGCACGGTCGGGGCGCCCCTGTTGGGCGAACATAAGACCCTGATAGTAGCGCCCCGTGGCGTCATAGGGGGAAAGGGCCAACCCCATTGCCAGGGCATTTTCGGCCTCTGGCGATACATAACCGCCGGCAGCTAAAATCATCATTTCCGCATGGTCAATATGGTGACGGCCTGTTGCGGTATCCCCCAGTTGGGTAATCAAATGCGCCTGCGCCTGATGTGCCGCCTGAAAATTGCCCAATGCCGCCTCTGATATTGCTAACAGGGTTAGGCCCTGGGTATCGGTTGGCCGTTCGGCGACGATGTCGCGCAACCGTGCCACCAGCGCCGCTTGCGTGGCATCATCTTCTGGGGCGGCTTGACGGAATGGAATTTGGGCCTCTGCGGTGTCTTGCGACGGACGGATGGCGCGCGCCTCTTCAACCATGGTAATGCGGTGCTGCAAGGGTAGGTCGCGATACCCCGGGGCGCCAATGGCCATGTAAATCACAAAAGCGCCACCAAGCATCACGGCCCCTGCCCCACCAATCACCGGTAGATCCCAAATGCTGCGTCTAAATTCGACCCTAGGTGCCGCGTGAATGTCTTGGTCAGATGCCAAAATGCGGCGGGCGATTTCTGTTTTAACGCGCGTGGCTTCCTCTACTGTAACGACGCCGCGTGCCACATCACGGTCAAGATGTTTAAGTTGATCGCGGTAAACCCGTATGTCGTGAGCGGCCGCAGGTGTTATCGTATCCCTAGGTCGCAGGTAAGCAGCCAACAAAACAAAGGCCACCATTGCCGAAACGCCAATCGCCGCAATCCAAAAGGCCATGGATACCCCCAAATTATGTATCCTCACTCCAAGCCGATAAAATGGCATGAACGGATAAAAAACCCAATCGCAGCATTGTGTATCCTAAATTACCACGCACGGCACCGATAGAACTGATACACCTAACCCCTTGGGTTCAATTTAACAGGTTTATGTCCGAATCAAAAACGTGCCTGCCCGCACATCCGGCGCCGTTAATATGATAAGGCCTTAATGCAGGCGCTGTTCCACCACACCAATCGCATCGTCGATGGTTTGCTGCGCAAAATCCGCAGGCATGTTTTCACGAATGGCCACAGCAACAGCGGCGATGGCCGTTTGGATCGCACGATCACGGACAACATGCAGCGCCTTTTCCTCGGCATTGATGATTTGTTCCTCGGCGGTCTGCAAACGACGGGCAATCGTATGTTGCAGATCAAGTTTTGCTTGGTCGGCGACGGCCTGTGCATCGGCGCGGGCGGCGGCAACAATACGCGCGGATTGATCGGCGACCTCGCGCTGTTTGCGTTCATAGGATGCCAACATTGCTTGTGCCTCTTCCCGTATGGATCGCGCCTCTTCAAGGTCGGCTTTTATGGTATCGGCCCGTTGGTCCAACATTTTTCCCAACATATTGGGAATGTTGAAATAAAACAAAATCGCAAGAAATAGTAAAAATCCGATCAATACGACAAAATCGGTATTAAAAAGCGAGGTAAAGTCATACCCCGGTGCATAGTCTGCGCCACCGTCCTGATCGCCATGGGCAGGGAACGCAAGCGATATAAAAAGGAAGCTAAAGAAAGTTTTCGTTTTCATGACGTGCGTTCCTTTGCGGCCTGTTGTGCAACGGCATTTGCAAGTGCGGCGGTATCTATCGACTGTCCGGGGGCCACAGACATAACAATATCGGCGGCGATATTGTGCGCCACATCCTCGACACTTCGCTGTGCGTTTGCATTAATTTCTGCGATGCGCACCTGGCTCTGGGCGGTTTTTGCGGCAATGTCTTCATCGGCTTTGGCGATGGCGGCGTTTAGATCCGATTGAATGGTGGCGCGCGTTTCTTCGGCTATTTTTGATGCTTTGGCACGCGCATCGGCCAGTGCCTTTTCATATGCCTCTTCGGCTTCACCCGCCTTACGTTTGAAATCTTCGGCGGCGGCAAGATCGTTGTGCAGTGTCCCGTTGCGTTCTGCCAAAACCGCCGAAATGCGTGGCAAGGCAACGCGCGTCAGAATAAAATAGATTACAATAAGAGTTACGATCAGCCAAAAAATTTGATTTGGAAATGTCGCGAAATCAAGCTGCGGCATCCCAGGGCTTGCGCCATGCGCTGCATCGGTTACACCATGGGCGTCTTCGTCCATGCGTTTCTCCTTAAATGCTTAATGTTAACCCACCCCGAAATTTACAAACATTGCAAATGCCGCGGTGGGATTGTGCAAAAAGATTTGCTTACACAGCAAACATCAAAAGCAGGGCAACAAGGAATGCGAAAATGCCCAGCGCCTCAGCAAACGCGATACCAATAAACAGTGTGGCGGTTTGCCCAGCGGCGGCGGATGGATTGCGCAGCGCACCGGCCAAGAAATTACCGGCAACGTGGCCTACACCGATGGCCGCCGCGCCCGCGCCGATGGCGGCCAAACCCGCGCCGATGAATTGGCCCATTTGTGCGATATTGCCTTCCATTGTTGTATCTCCTTACGTTGGAAGCCTTTGAATACGAACGGCCCGAAACCTGTTGTAGGGGCCGATGTTAGTGATGTGGATGAAGCGCATCTTTAAGATAGACGCAGGTTAAGATGGTGAACACATACGCCTGGATTGCGCTAACCAATACCTCAAGCCCATAGATTGCGACGATGCCAAAAATTGGCGCAAACCCTGCGACCCCCAAGGCACCGGCAAATCCGGCAAATACCTTTAGCACGGCATGGCCAGCCATAAGATTGCCCGCCAAACGGATAGAGTGGCTAACCGGGCGCACGAAATATGAAATAACCTCGATCATTGCCAAGACCGGCCTAAGGATCAGGGGGGCAGAGGTGACCCAAAAAAGTCCTAGAAATCCCGCGCCATTTTTGATGAAACCTATCGCCGTCACCGTTACAAACACCGCGCCTGCCAAAATCGCGGTCACCGCGATATGGGACGTTGTGGTGAAGCTCATCGGGATCAAACCTAAAAAATTGGCAAATAAGATAAAAAGGAACAATGTAAGAATATACGGGAAATAGGGCAGTGCGTCTTTACCAGCCACATCCTCAACCATTTTGCGCACAAATCCATGGACCAATTCGGCCATGGATTGGCTGCGTGAGGGGATGATCGCCCTACTACGTGTGCCCATGACTGTTAATGCAACCACGGCAAGCACTGTGAGTGCCATCCAAAACGTCGCATTCGTGATTGTCATCATACGCACAGCCCCATCGTGGAACAGAGGCGCAATTTCAAATTGATCCATCGGGTGAATGGATAGCCCGCCGTCGTAATCATCGACGACGCCCAGAATGAACAAGATCGCCGCAAATGCCAACAAAACATAGGCTATTGTGCGGCCAGTGCCGGTTTCCGTTGATTGCGAATGATGTGCGTCTGTTGTCGCCACGAAATGGCCCCCCTACATCCGTTCGGTGTCAGGGGCAGACCCCGCCACATTTTGCGCTTTGCGCTGAATCTCTTCGGCGGACCGGATCATTGTTTTTATCCCTGCAATAAATCCTAACACCGTGAATACCACCATCAACCAGGGTCGCGTATTAAGCACAGCATCTAATCCAAACCCGATCCCAAACCCAATGGCCAGCCCAGCCACCAATTCGATGACCATCCGCCAGGCCAGTTGCGCCTGAGAATGGGCATTTTCCGCCGACCCCGCAGGGTCGCTTTGCGCCGATTTCAAGGCCGCAATTCGATCTTCCAGCGTTTTAAGTGGTCTGGGATCTGATGAATTGGTCATGCCATATCATTCGATCTTTGATATTTGTTGCACTGAATACGTGAGCAACGGCGCAAAGTCAATGCACACTACAAAGCATGAGTTGTATATCAAAATACTGAAATTAAAAAGTTTTATAAATGGTTTGCAAACATATTGGGGTTGCGTTTCATCCTGCATTGTGGGTCTTAACATTCAACTCTTTGGTTGACTTTTTTGGCCTTTGCCACACGCATACATCCATGACCGATAAACTTGACGCCATATTTGCGGCCCTAGCAGATACTACGCGCCGTGCGATCCTGACCATGTTGTTAGAGGATGATATGGCCGTTACCGATATTGCCGCGCCCTTTACCATATCCTTGGCCGCCGTCTCAAAACATTTGGCCATTCTTGCATCTGCGGGTTTAATTTCTCAGGAAAAGCGGGGGCGTGTGAAATGGTGCAAGGTTAATCCTGACGCGTTGAAGGTAATCGCGGTTTGGATGCAAGGTTTTGGGCAATTCGATCCAATTCACCTAGACGCCTTTGAACAGTTTTTAGAACACGAACTTTGCGATGATTTCCCCACATAAAGAAAACAATGCCACGTTATTAGAGATTATTTTCCAAGATACAGTGCGCCAGGCTGTTATTAAACGGGCCAATCTTTGACCTTTTCCCTTAGGTGGCGCACAAAGGTTTGCACCTTTGCCGTCCGGTGAATATCGACATGCGTGACCAGCCAAATTTGGGCGCGCCACTGTTCCATGGGGGGCAACATATCGACCAATGTTTGCGTTGGATCGGTATCCCAGTTTGGCACAAAACCGATGCCAGCCCCTTGAATCACGGCCTCTTTGGCCGCGCGCATACTTGAGGCACGCAAATAAATGGACTGTGCAGGCACGGCATTGTTTAACCATTGGAAATGTGGCGCGCGCGGCGCATCTTCAACCGCCCCGATAAACCGATGTTGATATGCGTTTTCCAAGGTTAATGGCCCGAAACGTTCAACATAATCGGGGCTGGCAACCAATCGTAACGACTGCGTGAAAAACGGCCGCACAATGTTATCGGGCTGATCGGGTGGTTTGCCCGCACGGATGGCCACGTGTGCCTCACCGTATTCCATGCGGAAAAGGCGTGTATCGCTTAGCAATCGCACGCGCAAATCGGCATGGCGATTTTGAAATGCGATAATCGCAGGCATCAAAAGAGGGCTTAACTCCTCCAACGATGTGACGATCAATTCACCCATGACATCGTCACCATGTCCTTTGATGCGGTGGGCCAACTGAATGAATTGGTCATTCGCTGCGCTGGCAGTTTTAAGCAAATCTTGCCCTGCTTCGGTCGGGGTGTATCCGCGTGCGTGGCGTTGAAACAATTTTGCCCCCAACCGCGCCTCAAGTGCATCAATATGGCGAATTACAGTTGCGTGATGCACACCTAGAATTTGCGCTGCCCCGGACACAGTACCAACCTGTGCCACATGGTATGCCGTGCGAATTTCATCCCAGTTATCCATTTTAATAACCCGTTATGGATATGTGCAAATAAACACAGCTAAGCATCATTTTAGAAACACTATCCTTTATTTCATGCTGTCTAATCATGGTTATATCATCTGTGCAGTTCTACCCTATGACAAGGATCTATCCTATGCCACAGTCAATTCTTCGCCTTGATACCTCTGCCCGGCACGCAGGGTCCGTGTCGCGCGAATTGGTCGATAAAATCATAACTCGGCTTGGGGCCGACAGCAAAATCGTTACGCGTGATCTGGCCGATGGCGTTCCGTTTGTCGACGAAGAATGGGTCAACGCCAATTTTACCCCACCGGCCCAACGTAGCGCCACGCAAACTGCAAAACTGTCCATCTCGGACGATTTGGTTGCCGAACTTAAGGCCGCCGATACGCTGGTCATTGGTTTACCGATCTACAACTTTTGCGTTCCGGCGGCCATGAAGGCCTGGATCGATCAGGTGGCGCGCGCAGGCGTGACCTTTCAATATACCGAAAACGGGCCCAAAGGTTTATTGCGGGATAAGCGTGTTATCATTGTGGTGGCCTCCGGCGGCGTTCCTGTGGGATCAGAGGCCGATTTTGCCACAGGATATATGCGCCATGTCCTAGGGTTTCTTGGTTTGACCGATGTCGAGTTTGTGAACGCCGATCGATTGATGATGGATGCTGAGGCCAGCTTGAAATCAGCGCACAATCAAATCGAGACCTTAGCCGTTTTAACGTAAAATCGTCGATCATTCCGGCGTGTTTTATAACCTGGGCCCTCCACCACCCATACATCACCACGGGTGGTGAAGGGGGCTAAATTCTCATGCAAATGTATGTTTATGATGTCATGCATCCCTGTGATAGTAATGACCCCATGAATATGGCATCATGTCCGTGCTTTAGATGATAAAGCACTTGACATAAATACGGCTTCAACTAGGAGCATGCGTTGATGATAAACTGCTTAAGATACACCTTAAGCATAAACTTGGGGGAGTTCTAAATGATCCGTATCTTTCTAGCGATCGTTACCTTAATCGGAACGGTAA